>CAJYOV010000365.1 GCA_913776405.1 Pseudobdellovibrionaceae bacterium | reverse complement strand
CTGGAGTTCAGACGTGTGCTCTTCCGATCTTGAGCCCTAGATATCTTAGCTAACTTTCCGAAATTATTCTACGAATCCAGTAGATAACTAATTATTGAGAATTCAAAACATAATATTCGTGACCTATTTGGTCGATGTTCCGTTATGGTCGAAAGTGACTTAGCAACGACGTATCAAGGAGGGTGGAATGGAAAAAGTGATGGATAAGGTTGAGTTCAAAGGCTTCGAGCCAGACAGCAACCTGAAGGGCACGATCAGCCGCACCTTCGACATCATTCTCGGGAGCGCACCAAGCGACGCAGAACCGCGCGCACGCCTCCAGAGAACGGCTGAAGGTTTCAAAGGCTTCCTCCGTCTCAGCTCGCAGCAAGGGATCTTCTCGGCTGAAGCGACGGGCCGTGAAGCCGCTGAGATGGTGTCGCGCCTGCGCGATCGCATCTTCGAGCAAATCGGAATCTGGCGCGGTGGCCGCCGCTTGCTCGGATCGAACAAGAAATAATCCTGCATCGAAATTCAAAAAAAAAGCCCAAGGTGCAAACCTTGGGCTTTTTCTTTTTCGCGCGAGCCTTAAGCGGCGTGATGTTTGCGGAAGGCTTGGTACTTCTTATCGAAGTCCGTCGGGCGTTTGCCTTCTTTCGTGATCAAACCGAATTTGAACCACTCATAATGTTCGCCGCAAAAGTTCATGAGGTCAGAAGGCTTTTTGCAACCTTCGCAGGCGCAACGCGAGGGCATTGCGACGACATTGTTTGATGCAGGACCTTGTTGTTGATGCTTGAGTTTCGTAGACATGGAATTCCTCCGTAACTCACTCATCGACGGAATGAACTTTGGTCTTGAGACAAACATCGAGTGTGTTTCATATCGAGACACACTCGCGCCGTTCATCGACGGGAAGGCGCGCTCTAAACGCGCTTAAGGGTCGATGTGGTAAGGGTAGCGACTTGAGGCGCCAGGAAAGGGCAAACGTGGCTGAGCGCCGTTGTTACCGCTATTCGAGGCCGCAGGCGCTTTCTCGCCAAGCCCGAATGCCTCACCCCAACAGCTCACGCCTTTTGAATCTGTCGCGCAAGTCATGCTTTCAACTGCGCCGAGAGACACAGGGTTATCGAGAGCAGGGACGTTGAGCTGGCCATAGGCGTTGTCGCCCCAGCACTTCACTTCTTTTTGCGACGTGAGGACGCAAGTGTGACGATCGCCAACCGCGACATCGACAACCGCGTTTCGGCCTTCGTACTCCGACGGAACACGAAGATCGAGACCGTCTTCCGGCTGAAGATCGCCCCAACACGCGAGGCCGTATTCATCTGTGAGGCAGGCGTGTTTCTGTGCGGTCACTAGCTTTCTTGGGTGACGAATGCGATCAGGATATGCGGTCTTGAGCGCCTCTTCGTGCCCCCAGCAGGTCACGATCGAATCACTTGCGGCACACGCATAGTTTGTCGACATCGACAGAAGCTTTGGGTTCACGACAGCTTCTGGAACACTCGAGATATCTCCCGAAAGCCCCCAGCACTTTGCGGCTGTTTGTACGGCACTCGCGTTATTCAGCGGTGATGGAATCTGTTCGATCGCGCAAGCGCTGTCGCCTGAAGAGGGCGGGACGGCAACGGTAATGACGCTCTTCAAATCAGGAACGGTGCCGGTGCCGTAAGCCGAACCGTCGCAGCTAACGCCACTAGGCGTGAACGAGCACGAAAATCCGCGACCGGTCGCGACTTTCAGTTTCGAGCCTCGAATGTTGGGCACTTGAAGTTGGGGTTCGCCGGTGCGGCCCCAGCATTTGATGAGACCAGTCGCGAGGAGCGCACAGGCGTGCTCGTCGCCAACACCCAGGGCAACAACACGCGTGTTGAATTGCGGAACTGCGAGAAGCCCCTCGTACGCATCAAGCCCCCAGCAGCGGACTCGGCCCGAAACGGAAAGAGCGCACATGTGCATGAGACCGATACCGAAGTCGGCCGTGGGTTCGAGATCCGCTGGGATTTGAAACTGTTCGGTATTTTTTCCGATATCTGTCTCGCACTCTAGACGGCCGGAGGCACGAAGAGCGCAAACGCCTTGGCCGGAACCTCGCATGAGTTTCGCGTCTTTCCATTGAGGGCGGTTTTTCAATTTCTCGATCGGCGATTCGCCAAAACAACGCGCACCCGTGTCGTCAATCACGCAGAGGCTGAAATCTGTCGCCGCGATCAAGCGCGGGTTCGAGATGTCGGCAGCAATCGGCAAGCCGTAAATCCCATTCGATTGGCAGCGAAGCTTCGAATCCGCGATCACGCAGAGAAACGACTTCGAGCCTGCGACGTCCTTCAAATTTTTGAAGGGTCCGAAGCGTTGAAAAGCTGGGTTGGCGCTCCCTGAATTTGGAGATTGTAGTGAGCCTTCGGTGTAACCGGTGTAGTTCGTGCAGCTGACAACTGAACTTGCAGTCACGACGCAAAGATTGTCGCCAATTTTCAGCGGCTTTTGACTTGGGTCGGCCTCGCTAACAATCTTGTCGACCACAGATTTCAGTTTTGGCGTTGCAAGCCCCCAGCAGGTCCATTTCCCAGCGGCATCTTGCGCGCATGTCGAAGCGGAGGTCACCGCGAGATCTTTCGATTGAGCCATGGTTTGTGCGATCGCTGGGCTGTCGGGAAAGCAGAGATCTGCCTGCGAGTCGGCAAGGAGGCTTCCGCAAATCCGGTTGCGGGAGACGGACGTGAGTTGAATCCGTTTGTCAGTGACGCGGATGACATCGGTTTGAGCCTGAGCGTTGAATGACATGAGAACGCAGGCGGCAATCAGGGCTGAGAGAGTGGCTTTCATGGGAGCAGTTCTAGTTGAGACCCTAGGCCCCGACAACGGGGAGCTCGTACGACTTGAAAACCTTACCGCTAAGGGCTTACTGTCGTGGCCATGAGCCAAGAGCCTTTCAATTTTTCAAGCTTTACCTTCGGGCCCGTGATCGACCTTCCGCAGGAGTACGAGATTTTCGATTTTACCCAAGGTTACGATCCAAATCGCGAGCGAATGACTTACGGAATCGGAAAGTACGACGAGAACCGCGTTGGCATGTACACGACGGATCAGTTTTCACCGGGCGCTCAAGATGCTCGCACAATCCATATCGGTATCGACATCGCAGCACCGGTCGAGACACCGGTCATGTCGTTTTACGATGGCGAAATTTATCTGACGGGTATCAACGGGGCCGTAGGTGACTACGGTGGCACGCTCATCACAAAGCACAGACTCGGAGACCGCGACCTTTACGCACTTTTTGGGCATCTTGCGCACCGTTCGCTCGAAGGCAAACAGAGCGGTCAAAAAATAAAAAAAGGCGAGATCATCGCCTTTGTCGGAGCCCCAGCCGAAAATGGTGGTTGGAACCCGCACTTACATTTTCAACTCTCGTGGAGACAGCCCGAAGTTTGCGATTTACCGGGCACCGTCAGTCTGAAAGATCGAGACGAGGCGTTGAGGCTGTACCCAGATCCGCGTTTGGTTCTGGGTCCGCTCTACCGCTAGGGGCTGCTTTTCAGCTCGCGTTCGGGCGACGGGCTTCGCCCGCGCTGCGAAGGATGTAGCCAGCGCCGTAAACCGTCGCGAG
>CAJYOV010000364.1 GCA_913776405.1 Pseudobdellovibrionaceae bacterium | reverse complement strand
CACAATCGCCGGGTTCGATCACGAAGTTCACTCCGATGCGCTCATTGCCGCAAGCGGCCGGCTACAAGCCTGGCGATGTTCTCGTTGTCTTCGGCGAACTTTTCGCACGAGGTTATGCAAACGGCATCGTTGACGAAGCGGAACGCGCAGGTCTCAAAGTGATCTACTCAACGGTCGGTCGGCGCGACGAAACGGGCAAACTCCGCCCGCTCAACGAAGCCGAACTCGCTGAGAAACCAAAGAACATCATCAACATCCCACTCGAAGCCGGCTTCGATATGGAGCCAGCGGCTGATGGCCAAACACCGGTCCAACAACTCGCCGGTGCGAAGCTCGGCAACTGGGACGAAGCAAAACTTGATTGGGCGAAGATTGAGCAGTCTCGCCGAGCCGGCACCGAGCGCTTTCGCGCAAACGTTGCCGCGTGGATGAAAGCCGTCGAAGCTCAGCTTCCAAAGGGTGCAAACGTCATCTTCGCTCACACCATGGCTGGCGGTGTTCCACGTGCGAAGATCATGATGCCTGTGATGAACTGGGTCTTCAAAGGCACTGGCGATCGTCACCTCTCGTCAGAAAAATTTTGGACTTCAGACATGGGCAAGTTCTGCTCGATGTCGTTCGAAGATGTTACGGCAAACACCTTCGCACACCTTCTCGAGTTGAGCGCGCCTTTGCGTGAAAAGATCGAATCGAATGGTGGCACCGCTCGCTACGTCGCGTTCGGGTATCATGGCACCGAGGTCCTGATAAAAGGCGAGTACAAGTGGCAGGCTTACTCCCCTTACCTTCAAGGTTGGGCGAAAATTAAGCTCGAACAGATGTCGGTCGAAGCCATGAAGAACGGTGTTAAGTCCACAGTCTACAATGCGCCAGAAATCTTGACGAACTCGACGGGAATCTTCGTCGGCGTCGAAGTCCCACTCTATCCGTTCCTCACAGCCCTGAAAAAGGAAGCTGGCCACGTCTCGAGCGTTCAGAAAGCGCTCGCGAAATGCCAAACGCTTCTGAAAGACGGCGTCACGTTCGAAGAGATCCAGAGCTTCACCGACAAGACGCTTTCATCGCCTGAAATTCAGGAAACCAGCGTTTGGGAACAATGGCCGACTCACAACACGAAAGCGCAGATGGAAAAACTCATCGGCGCTGCTGGGCACATCGTCGACCTTCACAAAGATCCAAAAGATTTGATCACATTTGTTTTGAGTGAAGAGATCTTCCGCGCAACGGGATACGTTATGTTCCATGACAGCTGGAAGTCGGAAGCGCCCGTTTGGTGGCTAGGTCACGACATCCTCGCAAAAGCACTCGGAACAGGGAAAACGGTTTAAGCGTGTCGCTCGAAAAAGGGTTTACGTTTCAACACAAGGACATCAAGCTGGTCGGCTACTCGATTGCCGGGACTACGACCAGCGTTGCCTTTCCAGAAGCCGATGTTTGCTTCGACGTGGCCCAAGGGCTTCCCTTTCAAATCCCCTACCCGACGATTCTGATCACCCATGGTCATATGGATCACGCGTCGGGCCTTCCGTATTTGATCGCGATGAAGAACATGCAGTCGCAACCGATTCCGAACATCTACATGCCGGAACCGCTGATGACGCCGATGAACGACATCATGAAAATCTGGGCGAAGATCGATCAGCACACCTACAAGTTCAACTTCATGAAAGTCGAAAACGGTCGCGACTACCCGTTGAAAGGGTCTTACTTTTTTAGGCCCTTCCCGACCTACCACCGCGTGCCTTCTCACGGCTACACGATCTACGAGAAGAAGAAAGCGCTCAAAGCGGAATACAAGTCACTCTCGCCCGTCGAGCTTGGAAATCTTCGCAAACAGGGCGTCCAACTGGATGAGCACTTTAACGAACCGGTCCTCTCATTTTCGGGCGACACCAAAATCGAGTTTCTCGAACATGAACAAGTTCGGAAGAGCCGCATCCTCGTCATGGAAGTGACCTACTGGGATCAGAAAAAGAGCGTAGAGAATGCTCGCGAGTGGGGTCACATCCACATCGACGAGTTGCTGCCTCGACTCGAAAGCCTGAAGTGCGAGAAAATCGTGTTGATTCACGCCTCGGCCCGATACACGACCAAATATCTTCAGGAGATCCTCGAAGCGCGGCTACCAGAGCCGCAAAAAGGTCGAGTAACCCTCTTCCCACGACCGCTTTGATCCTCAAGCCGCCCCACTAACACGTCGGCGACTCCTATCAGTTTGGTTTTTGCCGACACTGTGTCGTTTTTTTCGCGAACAGTGAAAACCTCTTCATGACGATTCGCGATAACGTTTCAAGTGAGCCAACGTGGAGTCGTTATGCCGAATCCCTATACTCGCTTTCAACAGTCCCATAATCAGAAGCAGAATCAGAATTTGAGAGGCCTGGACAATCTCAGTTCTCTTTCGCTCTTGGCGAAACCCGTCGTCTGGGCGATCGACGCTTTTGCCGAAGATCCAGCTCTTCACGCGAGAACTGCAGAAGCGATCTATGCCTTTGCGCCGTCGGCGCCAATTCAGCCGGTCTACGTTTTGAGCGAAGACTCATTCGAGAAGAGGGGCTATACGGGCTTCTTGAAGCCAGCTCTGAAGTCGATGGCTTTCCGGGCGCTCACGCAGATGCTTAAGCGCGAGGAATTCGATTCGATCCGCACTCAAGCTTCGATTCAAGTTCCAAGAGTGATTCTGGAGCCATCTTCAAACTTGAATGAGTCCGTCACGAAGCTCATGCGTTTTGCTAAGCGGATTGGCGCTCAGTCAATTGCGCTGGGCTCAAACGGTTCGTCTTCGATCATGCGTTACTTTTCGACTCACTTTTCTGATACGGTTTTGAATTCAGCCGAAATTCCGCTGCTGATTGCCGGCCCGAAGCAGGCGCCAACCCTTGGCCAACCAAAAGCCATCATCTTCCCAACCGATTTTTCTCCGGAATGCCGCGCAGCCTTCGAACACGTCCTTTGTCTCGCGGAAGCGCAAGGGGCCGAGCTCTTTCTCTTTCATAAAAACTTCCATCCGCTCGACGCCATCGTTCAAACGG
>CAJYOV010000363.1 GCA_913776405.1 Pseudobdellovibrionaceae bacterium | reverse complement strand
ATCAGCCTCATCGGCCGATAGCGAATTTGAAACCTAAAAAGAAGAAGGTCTTATGAGAGTACGCTGCCCGAACATGAATCACGGTCGAGGAACAGCCGCAGTCAGCTTTTGCCCTACCTGCGGAGAAGCCTTTGCGACTCAACTCCGCAAAATTTGTAATCTCGAATCGCATGCGTCTCAGCGTAAATCGCGTCATGCGTTTTGTTCTTCTTGTGGAACAAAACTAAGATAACGAAACGTTCTCTCGCATCTGCCTAAATTTTCGAGAAGGCGAGGCAAGCGTTTGTGCCGCCGAAGCCGAACGAGTTATTCAAGACGTGCGTGAATTTTCCGTCGCGTGCATTGTGTGGAACATAATCCAGGTCGCAATCGTCGCTTGGATTATCCAAGTTGATTGTCGGTGGGGCGATATTCTCTTTGAGAGCGAGTAGTGAGAAGACGGATTCGATCGCGCCTGCCGCACCCAGCGAGTGGCCAGTCATCGACTTCGTGCTCGAAACCCACAGTTTCTTCGCGTGATCGCCAAAGATCGACTTGATGCCTGCCGTTTCGAGACCGTCGCCAACGGGTGTGCTCGTACCGTGCGCGTTGATGTACTGAATGTCTTGCGGATTTAAACCTGCATCGCGAAGAGCCATCGCCATCGCTTGAGCGCCGCCGGCACCACCTGGTGCGGGGTTTGTCATGTGGTAAGCGTCTGAAGATGTGCCGTAGCCCGCAACTTCGCCGTAGATCTTCGCACCACGACGAGCCGCGTGCTCGTAATCCTCGAGAACGAGAACAGCTGCCGCTTCTGATAGAACGAAACCGTCACGGTCCTTATCGAAGGGGCGTGACGCCATCTTCGGTTGATCATTGCGAGTCGAAAGCGCTTTCATCGCTGCGAAACCGCCGATTGCGAGCGGGGTCACGACAGCTTCTGAGCCGCCAGCGAGCATGATATCAACGTGGCCACGACGAATATACTCCGCCGAATCGCCGATCGCATTTGCACCCGAAGCGCACGCCGATGTGACAGCATAGTTTGGCCCTTTGAGGCCGTGCTTGATGCTGATCTGACCCGACGCAAGGTTCGAGATCACTTGTGGAATAAAGAACGGGGAGATGCGAGAAGGACCGCGGTCGAACATCGTCTTTGCAGTCGATTCGATGCCGCCCAAACCGCCGATCCCAACACCGATGATTGAGCCCGCTCGCGTGCTGTTTTCATCTGTGATCGAAAGGCCGGAGTCTTTCAAAGCCATATCAGCACAAGCCATGCTGAGCTGGATGAATCGCTCCATCTTCTTTTGTTCTTTTTTGTCGATGAACTGGTTCGGGTCGAAACTTTTAATTTCGCCCGCAAACTTCACATCGAAATTCGTCGTATCGAAGGCCGTGATCGTGTCGATTCCAGATTTGCCTGCGACTGCATTCTTCCAGCTTTCTTCCATCGTGAGGCCGAGCGGCGTCATCATACCGATGCCGGTCACGACCACGCGACGTGGAGCTGATTTCTGCGGACGAGTGTAAATATCTTGAGTCGCCATAATCTTGAGGCCTTCCTAAGCCGGTAGGCAGCCGATAAGCCGCCGAGAAGCGCCTGACACCAGGCCCATCAATTTGAAAGCTTACGCTCCAAAGAACATCGAGAGCTTACGCTCTCAATAATTCGAAAGCTTACGCTTTACCTTTAGCCGAGAGGTAGTTTGAAACGTCGCCGACAGTTTTCAACTTCTCTGCGTCTTCGTCTGGAATTTCGATGCCGAATTCTTCTTCCATCGCCATGACGAGCTCAACGATGTCGAGGCTGTCTGCGCCGAGGTCGTCGATGAACGATGCTTCGAGTTTTACGCGCTCTGGATCAACGCCGAGTTGCTCAACGATCACTTCTTTCACTTTTGGTTGAACAGCCGTCATCATATACAAATTCCTCCGGAATTTTCTTTCGAATCTGCTCCGCAGACTCCCGCGCACCTGCGCGGACCTTCTGCGAAACGTTGGTTTAATTTTAGAAAACGAAAAATTCGCCTTCTATTTTCTAATCGATCAAATCATTAACGAATTACATGTACATGCCACCGTTCACGCTGAGGACGTGGCCGGTGATGTATTTTGATTCGTTGCTTAACAAGAACGCGGTCGCATTCGCTACGTCGTCAACATCGCCGAGAGTGTTCAGCGGGACTTTCGCGAGAATGGCTTCCTTCGCCTTGTCGTTCAGTGCGTCTGTCATGTCCGTGACGATGAAACCCGGCGCGACGCAATTGACCCGGATTGATCTCGATGCAACTTCTTGTGCGATCGATTTTGAGAAGCCAACGACGCCCGCTTTTGAAGCCGCATAGTTTGCTTGGCCCGCGTTGCCCATTTCGCCGATGACCGACGTAATATTCACGATGGAGCCCGTACGGGCCTTGAGCATCATCTTGACCGCTGCACGTGTGCAGAGGAAGGCGCCCTTTAAATTCGTATCGATCACGGCTTGGA
>CAJYOV010000362.1 GCA_913776405.1 Pseudobdellovibrionaceae bacterium | reverse complement strand
TCTATTCTTCTCTCAACACTTTTCGTTCTATCGGCGTCGGTAGCGAGCGCTCAAGACAAAGTCGACGCAAAACTGCCAGACGGGAACGAAGTGAAGCCTGTCGCGACTCCAACTCCAGCGCCGGCTGCACCGTCGAGCTTTGCGATTAAGACACCCAACTTTGCTTTTCAACCTTTCGCTCAAGTCCAGGCGTGGGCGACTTACTCACGTGATCGCCAGGCTCAACTCGACTCGACTCCACAGCTTGAGACCGTCGACGATCGTGCGAACTTCTTTTTCCGTCGCGCTCGCATTGGTATTCGCGGCGTTCCGTATCAACGTTTGAATTACACGCTCAGTTTCTTCTACGACAACCTCGGTCACGATTCATTGTCGAATACACGAAACGCGACGAACCCAGCAACCGGTACCGGTGCAAACCTTGGCCGCGCAAACGATGTCACGCGGTCAGGCGCCACCGTCGGAGTTTGGGATGCGTTTCTAACTTGGAAGCTTTCTGAAACTTCGGACCTCGCTCACGTAACGGCAGGCTACTTCCGCCCGCAGATTTCTCGCGAGAGCTTAACGCCAGCTTTTTCGGTGAGCTCATTCGAGAAAGCGATCTCCCAGAACTACGTTCGCCAAGCTGTTATCGGGCGCGGGTTCGGTCGTGGTGTGGGCTTAAACCTCGGTGGCCTCGTCAAGAAAGACGGCTGGGGCACACGTTATAACGTAGGCGTCTTTAACAAAGACACAACGGGTGACACGTTCACGCCGTCGGGTTCGACGACGTCCGTCACTCTGGGCGAAACGCAAGGCTCAAAGAATTCACTCGTAAGTGTCGCTCGCGGAGAGATTTATTTCGGCGATCCGGAAATGGAAAAATACGGTCTTGGAATTCAGTCAAACTTCTTCGGTCGCCGAAACGGCATTACACTCGCCATCAACGGTAGCCACCAAGATCGCACACCGAACTACTTCGGCATGCGGACTCTGGGTGCCGACATTCTTTGGAACTACCGTTACCTGACGTTGGAACTCGAGGGCTTCTTAATCGATTATAAATCGAACACGTCTCCTCACGCGGTAACTGCGAAGACAGGCCTTGCGCGCGTCGGTTATAGCTTTCCGCTCAAGAATGGCTCTTACATCGAACCGATGGCGATGATTTCTGGCTACTTCGGAGAGACTCAATCTGAATTCACGGGCCGCGATGTTGTCATCGACGGCGGCGTGAACTGGTATCTCGATGAGAACCGCTACAAGTTCTACCTGCACTACACGCATCAAGATGCGGACGGATCGAACCTAGGCAATCGTCCAGGTGTATTTTCATTCGGAGACTATTACGGGCTAGGTCTGACTCTTCAAATCTAAGAGGCTGTTAAACCAGGAGCTTAGTTAGTTTTCTGGTTTAGCTTTGTAAACTTCGCCCGCGGTAAACCGATACTGTAGTGTCGGAGACCCAGAATGAAGAACCTTAGTTTACGCGCGAAGATCGTCTTGTCGTTCAGCTTAGTTTGCGTCGGGCTCCTTGCAGTTTCGGTGAACGCGTATATAGCCCTGAATAAAGTTGTCGATCGTTATGAGAATTTAGCGCAGGTCAGTGTGCCTGCGCTTGGCCATCTCTCGGGTTTGCGCGCACGTGCGCGTCAAGTTCAGGTCGAAAGTGTGAAGCTCGTTCTCTACAAGGACGATGCGGAGATGAGTGCGAAGACCATGAAGTCGCTCGATGCGGGTCTTAAGCGTTATCACGAAATCACAACTGAGTATCAGGCTGGTCATTATCCGGCGGATGAGAAGCCTTACTTCGAGAAGGTTGTGCAAGACTGGGCTCCGGTCGAAGAGGGCATGAATCAAATTAAAGACCTCTTCAAGAGTCACGACCCTTCCGCACAAGCGAAATTGCGTGAAGTTCTTGTCGCATTCGAAGACCGCGTGAAAGCGCACGCCGAAAGCATCAAGGCGCTTGATGACTATCACGTCGACCTTGGCGAGCGTTGGGCTGCGGAATCGCGCGCCTCAGCGAAGTCAAATCTCTTCGCGATTTGCACAGTCTCTGGACTCACTCTCTTCGTGGCTCTTCTCATTTCGTACCTTCTGTCAAAGAGCATCAGCTCGACGCTTCTTCAGATCTCGTCGCATTTGCTTGAGTCATCGGATTTAGTTACTGAAAGTACGAAGGTCGTTAATCAAGCGAGCTCGCAAGTCGCTGAAGGTACGGTCAGCCAGGCGGAGGCCGTTCAGGAAACGGTTGCGTCCATCAGCGAGATTACAGCGATGACCGCAAAGACGGTCGAAAACAGCAACGTCACTCTCGCGAACGTTGAGAAGACGGTTGCGGCCACTCAAACTTCAGAAGAATCGCTTCTTGAAATGGTGGAAGCGATTGGTCGCATCAACGACTCAAACAAAGCGATCAACGATCAAGTCGATAAAGGCAATAACGAGCTTCAAAAGATCGTGGCGTTGATCGGTGAGATCGAACAGAAAACAAAAGTGATTAACGATATCGTGTTCCAGACAAAGTTGCTTTCGTTTAACGCCTCGATCGAATCCGCACGGGCCGGCGAGCACGGCAAAGGTTTCTCTGTCGTGGCTGAAGAAGTCTCGGTTCTCGCAAACATGAGCGGCGTTGCTGCTCAAGAGATCTCAAGCATGTTGAATCAGGCAACCGAGCGCACGCGCGCCATCGTTCAAGGTAACCGTGAGTCGATCGAGCGGCTTCTCAAAGAGGGCAACTCAAACGTTCAACGCGGTAAAGAAGTGGTCGAGCAGTGTCGCGAATCTCTCGGTGAAATAGCGAGCAGTGTTGGTGTGATGCGCTCGATGATCGAAGACACCTCAAAAGCTTCAGCTGAACAGGCTGTTGGAATCTCTGAGATCAACAAAGCGATGGGTAGCATCGACTTGACGACAAGCGGAACGGCGACAGCCGCGAATGAAAGTTCGCGCGCGGCAGCCCAATTGATGGAAGAAGTCGAGAACACGCGAGCGGCAGTTGCGACTCTTCTGAAAGTGATCCACGGCCAGAATTCCGGTGCGGCTGAGGTCGAACACCGAACAGCGGCTTGATTTGAGTGAATCTGATTTTGGTGAACGCACCGCGGATGTAAAGAAGAGAGAGCTGTCGAGTTTTTCGACAGCTCCTTCGAACCGGAAACGCATTTAGATTCTAAATCGAGTTGGCGCTCGTCTTGCTCAATTTCGACCGCGTATGAAGTTGCGGTCTTGCGCCTTACTCATCTTAATACTCCCGACGCTTCTGACCTTCGATGCGAAGGCTTCAGGGAAACTGATCTCGGATGAATTGGTTCAAAACCTTCGTTGCGAGGCGCTTTCTCCAGACGAAATTTATAAGTCGATAAAGAGCGATGCGTTTACTGAGAAGCGCACCTATCCAATTCGCAACTTCGCTAGCTCACGCATGTCGGGCCACTGCTGGGCGATTGCTCGGTTTGATCGAGTGGCACTTTTTTTGGGGCGCCTTCAATCGAAATTAAAGCCGTCATCATCGGCTGAGTTAGCCGAAGTGGCGCGCGTGCGAGGTACCACACGCATTCCTTACACGCCGGTGAAACTGACGAACTGGTCACGCACGCAGCTTGAGGTCTTTCAGTGGCCGGTGGTTACTCATGCCGACGATTGGAAGCAGAGAGCCGTCGATGCACGTAGCGTACCTCAGATCCGTGAAGCTCTCGAAGAGGCTCAGGGGCATCTCTTTTACAGATCCAAAAACTTACCGTTCGTGTTGAAGGCAGATTACAGCGTCGCCGAGAAACGCCGACAGCTCGCGCTCGCGATCAAACTCGCGAATGCGAAGAAGCTGCCGCTGATTAACATTCGTTACGGCCGTCTCGATCAACACATCGTCGTAGTCACGTGGATCCAACGACTCGCGGCCGGCGATTTCTACGTCTATACGATCGATTCGAACTCGACGACGGCAAGGTTGCGCGTGAAAACAACAGAGACGACGTTCAGTATCGTCGACGAAGGTCAACGCGCGCAGACTCCGGTCGAAATGTTCTCGGTCGTTGAAGAAGAGGATCGCCCTCAAATCGAATCAGCCCTGATGAGTTACTACCGTCGACTCTGTCAGTAAGAGGCTTTGCTCCTCTTAGCTAAACTTATACGTCCATTCACGCTGGTTTATGTTGGTTGAGGCACTCATCTTGCCGCTGGACCTCTCACAGATAGTTTCAAAGTTTTTTTGACCTTTTCGTGGGTTATTGGGTCATACTTTTAGACAGGTCTAGTGACCTGTCTTGATACATTTTTATCGGCCCCGTACGGAGGAGAGTTTATGGCTACGAACTCAACCGCGCTGACCTTCAGCAACCTCGTCAAGGATTGGCAGGGCAACCAAAAGTTTCGCGACCTGAATTGGTCGGGCACTTTTGACGAATATCTCAACCTCGTTAAAGAGAATCCGAAAGTGACTCGTAATGCGTTTCAGCGCATGTACGACATGATCATTGAGCGAGGGAAGTCAGAGTACATCGACTTCAAAAAGCCGGTGACTCGCTACAAATTCTTCGACGATGAAGACAACGACGGGAAAGACGCCGTCTTCGGTCTCGATATTCCGCTGATGAAGCTCGTAAACGTTCTGCGCTCGGCGTCTCTCGGCTACGGAACAGAGAAACGGGTCATTCTTCTTCACGGCCCGGTCGGCTCCGCGAAGTCGACGATCTGCCGCATGCTTAAGAAAGGTGTTGAGGCTTACTCGAAGACCGATCAAGGCGCGCTTTACACGTTCGAGTGGGTCGATGAAAAAGGCGAACTCGAAGGTCTCCTTGGTAAAGAAACAAAGTCGTTCACGTCGCCGATGCATGAAGAGCCGCTTCTTCTGATCCCAGAAGATTTACGCCCACGCATCGAAGAAGAGTTGAACCGCGGTAACAAAACCGAATTCAGAATCAAAATCGAGGGCGAACTTTCGCCGCCGTCGCGCTTTATCTTCCGCGCGCTCATGGAAAAATACCATGGCGACGTCACCAAAGTTCTTTCGCACATTCGCGTTAAGCGCCTCGTCCTTTCGGAAGCGGACCGGATCGGCATCGGTACCTTTCAGCCAAAAGACGAAAAGAACCAAGACTCGACAGAGCTCACGGGCGATATCAACTATCGTAAGATCGCTGAGTACGGTTCGGATTCAGACCCGCGCGCGTTTAACTTCGACGGGGAGTTCAACGTCGCAAACCGCGGCATGATCGAGTTCGTCGAAGTTTTGAAACTCGACGTTGCCTTCCTCTACGATCTTCTCGGTGCGTCGCAAGAGCACCGCGTGAAGCCAAAGAAGTTTGCGCAGACTTATATCGATGAAGTCATTATCGGTCACACGAATGAGCCCGAGTACCGTCGTCTTCAAGATAACGAATTCATGGAAGCTCTTCGCGACCGTACGGTGAAGATCGATATCCCGTACATCACGAAGCTCAAGAACGAAGTGAACATCTACAAAAAAGATTTCAACTCTCGAAAGCTTCGCGGCGTTTCTATTGCTCCGCACACGGTTGAAATGGCGGCCATGTGGGCCATTCTCACGCGTCTTGAAAAACCGAAGAAGGCCAACCTCACGCGACTTCAAAAGATGAAGCTCTACGACGGCAAGTCGCTTCCGAATTATACGGAAGACAACGTCAAAGAACTTCGTAAAGAAACAACGCGCGAAGGCCTTGATGGGATCTCGCCTCGTTATATTCAAGACAAGCTGTCGAATGCTCTCGTGGCGGCTCAACAAAACAACAAGGGTTCAGTGAACCCATTCATGGTGATGAACGAGCTTGAGTCGGGGCTTAAGCACCACTCGCTTCTTGCAAACGAAGAACTAAAAGCGGATTACCGCGAGCTTCTTTCGATCGTGAAACAAGAGTACGAAGAGATCATTAAAGCTGAAGTTCAGCGCGCGATCTCGGCCGATGAGTCGGCACTCGCACGCCTCTCAGGTAACTACATCGATAACGTGAAAGCCTACACGCAGCGAGAGCGCGTTCGTAACAGTTTCACCGGCCAAGATGAAGAGCCAGATGAGCGCCTCATGCGCGCGATCGAAGAGAAGATCGAGATCCCTGAATCGCGAAAAGACGACTTCCGTCGCGAGATCATGAACTACATTGGCGCTCTCTCACTCGAAGGCCGCAAGTTCGATTACAAAACGAATGAGCGCCTTCATAAAGCGCTGGAGCTTAAGTTGTTCGAGGACCAAAAAGATTCGATCAAGCTCACGTCGCTCGTTTCAAGCGTTGTCGACAAAGACACGCAAGAGAAGATCGATATCGTGAAAACGCGTTTGATCAAAGACTTCGGTTACGACGAGATCTCTGCCACTGACGTTCTTCACTACGTAGCATCCATCTTCGCTCGCGGAGATGTGAAAGGCCGCTAATGGCGATTAAGGAAGATCAGGCCCGGTTTCGCGATATCATTCGCGGCCGGATCAAGGAGAACTTCAAGAAGTACGTCACCCACGGTGAGATGGTGGGAAAGCGGGAGAATGACTTTGTCAAAATCCCGGTGCCCTCGATTGATATTCCTCGGTTCAAATACGGATCGAAACAGCGTGGGGGCGTGGGGCAAGGCCAGGGCCAACCCGGTGACCAAATAGACGGCGAGCCGGGTGAAGGCGGCGCTGGCGAAGCAGGGAATAACGAAGGTCAGCACTCGCTTGAAGCTGAAGTGTCAATGGATGAGCTCGCCGATATTCTCGGCGAAGAACTCGAACTCCCTCGCATTGAGCCAAAAGGTAAGCCTCGTCAAGATGCCGAGAAAAACAAATACTCCGGCATTGCGCCCGTGGGCCCGCAAGGTCTTCGTCACTTCAAGCATTCTTATAAGCGTGCACTGAAACGCTATATTTCAAGCGGTACGTATACGCCGGATGTTCCAGTCATCGTCCCGATTCGTCACGATATGCGGTACCGCTCCTTCAAAGTGAAGACGACGCCGCAAGCAAACGCCGTCGTGATTTACATGATGGACGTTTCAGGCTCGATGGGTGAAGAGCAAAAAGAGATCGTTCGTCTTGAAAGCTTCTGGATCAATACGTGGTTGAAGAAGCATTACAAGGGCCTCGAGACTCGCTTCATCATTCACGATGCGACGGCAAAAGAAGTCGATGAGAAGACATTCTTCTCGACCAGTGAATCCGGCGGGACCTTGATTTCTTCGGCTTACAAGCTCTGCCAGGAAATGATCGAGCAGGATTATCCCGTCAATGATTGGAATATCTATCCGTTTCATTTTTCGGACGGTGACAACTGGAGCGGAGAAGACACGCGTCTTTGCTTGAAGATGCTGAAAGACTTCTTTATTCCGAACACGAACATGTTCGGTTACGGACAAGTCGAATCGAAGTACGGATCGGGTCAGTTCTTGAAAGATCTCGAAAGAGAATTTCCAGACGAAGACAACCTGGTCATGAGTAAAATCGAAAGCCGCGACAAGATCCTCGATTCGATCAAGGATTTCCTCGGTAAAGGAAAGTAACGATGGCTAATCTCACGCCTGAACTTGAAAAAGCCCGCGTTCAAATCTTAAAGATCGCGGAAAGCTATGGTCTCGATTGCTTCGAGACCGTCTTCGAGTTGATTACTTACGATCAGATCAACCAATTTGCCGCTTACGGCGGTTTTCCAGTGAGATATCCACACTGGCGCTTCGGGATGGAGTACGAACAACTCTCGAAGTCGTACGAGTACGGTCTTTCAAAGATCTATGAAATGGTGATCAACACAGACCCTTGCTAT
>CAJYOV010000361.1 GCA_913776405.1 Pseudobdellovibrionaceae bacterium | reverse complement strand
TCTCGCTCCGTTACCCACTCGTTGACGGCCAAGGCAACTTCGGTTCGATCGACGGCGATAGCCCAGCAGCGCAACGTTACACAGAAGTTCGCATGACTCGCTTGGCGGAAGCTTTGCTCGAAGATCTCGACAAAGAAACTGTTCCATTCGGTCCAAACTACGATGACTCGTTGATGATGCCGACAATCATGCCGGCGATGTTCCCGAACCTTCTTGTGAACGGCTCAACGGGTATCGCGGTCGGTATGGCGACCAACATCCCTCCGCACAACTTGAGCGAAGTGATCGATGGTTGCGTCCACTTGATTAAAAATCCGGACTGCACGGTTGACGATCTCATGCAGCACATTCCGGGCCCTGACTTCCCGACAGCGGGTATCATCGCAGGTCGCGAAGGCATCATTTCAGCTTACAAAAAAGGTGCGGGGATTATCTCGCTCCAAGCTGTAACCGAAATCGTTCCGAACAAAGACCGTGAAGACATCATCATCACGGAACTTCCTTACCAAGTGAACAAAGCGAAGCTCATCGAAACGATGGCCGACCTTGTTCGCGATAAAAAAATCGAAGGCATTTCTGATATCCGCGACGAATCGTCGCGTGAAGGTATGCGTATCGTGATCACGCTCAAGCGTGGTGAAAATGCGTCGGTTGTCTTGAACCGCCTCTACAAATTCACGCAGCTTCAAGTTTCGTTCGGTATCCGCCTCTTGGCGATCGACTCGAAAAACCAGCCGCGCACGTTCGACCTCAAAGGCATGCTCGAAGCGTTCATCGAACACCGTAAAGACGTTGTTACGAAGCGCTGTATCTTTGAACTCAAGAAAGCAGAAGCACGTCTTCATATCTTGGAAGGTTTGAAGAAGGCTCTGGATTTGATCGACGAAGTCGTTCGTACGATCCGCGAATCGAAAGAAGTGAATATCGCGAAATCGAACCTCATGGAGCGTTTTGATTTCTCTGAGCGCCAAGCGACAGCGATTCTCGAAATGCGTCTCGCGCGTCTTACAGGTTTAGAGCGCGAAAAGATTCTCGAAGAGATCGGCGAACTCGAGAAGTTCGTCGCTTACCTGAAAGACGTTTTGAGCGACGTCTCGAAAATCTACGGCATCATCGTGGATGAGCTCACAAATATTAAAAACAAATACGGCGACGAACGCCGCTCGAAAATCTCGGGCGATGTCGGCGATATCGAAGACGAAGATCTGATCGCGTCGGAACAGATGGTTGTCGTCATGACGGCATCTGGTTACATCAAGCGTATCTCGCTCGATGAATACCGCTCGCAGAAGCGCGGTGGTAAGGGCTTAAAAGGCTCCGATAACCGTGAAGAAGACTTCGTCGCACACATCTTCGTTGCTGACACGAAGACATGGCTCTTGTTCTTCACAGACAAAGGCAAGCTCTTCTGGGTGAAGGTTCACCGCCTTCCGCAAGCGTCGCGCACAGGTAAAGGTAAAGCGATCAACAACGTTCTTTCTCTCGGTAACGGCGAGAAAGTTCAGGCGATCCTCCCTGTCGATCAGTTCTCGGAAGACAAATACGTCGTCATGCTCACCGAAAAGGGCATCATCAAGAAAACGGGTCTCGATGCGTTCTCGAATCCACGTCCGACGGGCATCATTGCTCTTACGACGGATCTCGACGACAAAGTCATCGACTGCAAAATCTCAAACGGTCGCAGCGATATCTTCATTGCAACGAACGAGGGTATGTCGATCCGCTTCGACGAAGGCGATGTTCGCCCGATGGGCCGTTCGGCTCGCGGCGTGAAAGGTGTCACTCTCGGTAAAGACGATACTGTCGTCGGTCTCGAGATCTTCGATAAGAACTCGAAAGCGACTGTCTTGATGGTCACCGAGAACGGCTTCGGTAAACGAACGCCGATCGAAGAGTACCGGACGCAATCGCGCGGTGGTGTCGGCATCATCACGCAGAAGACAACCGACAAAGTCGGTAAGGTCGTTGCTACTCGCAGTGTTATCGATACGGACCAGATCATGGTTACGACCGATAAGGGTCAGACGATCCGCATGCCATGTAACGGCATCTCGATCGTGGGCCGTAACACGCAAGGTGTGAAACTCATCACGTTGAACGACGATGAGAAAGTCACAGGCCTCGCACTCATCACGGACGACGGCGAAGAAGGCGATGCAGCCCCGATCACGCCGCAGTAATCTCAAAACTCAAAGGCCCGCTCGACTAGCGGGCCTTTTTTTATCTGTCATGCTTGTTCTGAGCCTGGGCGCTTGCACGCTCTCGTCAGAAGAGCTTGAATTTAAGCGCGCGCAAGAAGCCGCTGCGTCCGGCAATAATGAAGCGGCGCTCGAGCACTACAAAAAGATCGTCGATCGCTACGTGAAAACGCCTCAGGCGATCAAGTCGGCGCAAGAAGCTGCTCGAATCTCTCACTACGAACTTAAAAAATTTCCTGAAGCGATTAAGTATTACAAGCACATCATTCTCTATGCGCCGACCGATGCCGCCCGCATCGATGCGCAGAAGAAGATCGCGGATCTCTATTTCAGTCAGACGCTTGATTATCCGCAGGCGATTGCCGAGTACTCGCGATTGCTCGAGCTTCCTCACACCGATAAAGAAGATGGGCAGTATCGGTTCGCAATGGCACGTGCTTACTTCTATCAGAATGATTTCTTCCAGTCGCAGGTTGAGATCGACAAGATCCTCGCAACAAAAGCGGACAAAGATCTCGCCTTCGACGCGCTTTTGTTGAAAGCGAACATCTTCCTCTCGAATAAGAAACTCGACGACGCGATTAACGCTTTGAAAGACATCATGACGAAATACCCCGATCGCGCAAAAGCGGAAACCATCGGGCTCGTTCTCGCGATCTGCTACGAAGAGAAAAAGGATTTCTCGAAAGCCGTCGAAACACTTGAGTCGATCAAGAACGATTATCCGCGGAAAGCCTTCATCGAGAATAAGATCAAAGCTTTAAAGGAGCGGCAGTCGCTGCTGCCTGGCGCGCGGGGCTTGCGGAAGTAAGCGGTTTGCAACTGGAAAATAAAATCGAAGCTCCCGACCTCTATGACCTTCAAAACGGATTTTGGATCCGAAGAGCAGAGGACATCGACATACCAAAGGCAACAGACGACATTCACCGCGCTTTCGATGTCTGGAGAGATGCTGGCCTATCATTAAGTCCAATGTTTCAAACCGAATCTCAAACGCGGCGACATCTCCTGCCGAATGGCTTTGTTATCGAGAAATTCGATAAAGAAATAGTGGGAACCTTTAGCCTCAAGACAGCGATCGTCAGTCGATTAGGTGAAAAAGCCGTTTTGTTCCGAGAAGCAGACGACGAGCCGGTGGAATTCTTGAATCACTCTGGCAGAGCTGTAACGGACGGCGGATACCTAGTTTTAAAAAAAGCTGCGGTGCTTTCGGAGTATGCGAATCAAAAGCTCGGCAAGAAGATGATGACTTTCTGCGATCAGCTCACTGTAAACTATGTGCGAATCGCTTTAGAAACTGTCGCTGAAGCGGTTTGGCTTTACGAATGGTATCAAAGGTTGGGATTTGAAACTGTTGGATCGTATCGCTATCCAAAGAGTCAGCTCGAGACTCTCTTGATGCTCAAACAAAGCTAACGTTCGCACCCGTAAGATTGACGCGACTCTTCTTCAACTTGAAGAAGACATGCGTCATTCAAATCAGGCATGTTTATAGATAGAGAACCGGTCGATCCCGATCTCTAACGCACCCGTTCGGCAACGTTGCCGAACGGGTGCGT
>CAJYOV010000360.1 GCA_913776405.1 Pseudobdellovibrionaceae bacterium | reverse complement strand
GGTCTGAAGGCATTTGCTTAAGAACTTCGGCCTTGGAAGGGCGAGATAAAGAGTGAGCGGAAGTTTCGAGGGCGGTGCTGTCGACAAAGAAAATTCGAGGGTCGCCTCAAAAAGCCCTGAAGATTCATCACCGCTCAACGCCGTAATGCGCGCTTCGCCCATCTTGCCGCCGATTTGGCCAACACGCACCGTGGCGCCCACTTGAGCGCGATGAACTTCGATCAAATGCCGCGCGCGGCGGCCTTGGACTTTCAGTTGATCGTTCGCACCGTTCGCGATCAAATCGTTTTCGTCGAAGAGAAGTAGATTCATATCGAACCCAGATCTCCCACCTCTCACCGGAGGAATCAAGACGGTGCGCACCCTCGACCCCAAAGAGTTTCAAGATCGACTTCACCAGGAAATCCCAATTTCATCGCAGATGGGAATTTCAGTCGTCGAAGTTCGTGAAGATCGAGCTCGCCTGAAGGCGCCGCTCAAGCCAAACATCAATCATAAAAGCACTGCATTTGGAGGCAGCGTCAACGCACTTGCCGTTGCGGCTTGTTGGTCACTCATCACGAGTTACGTCGAACTCCAAGGCCTTGAGACGGATTACATCGTGATTCAAGATAGCCAGATTGACTACACCGCGCCCATCGCGACTGACTTCTTTGCGATTGCGGAATGGACCTCGATCGAGGCCCAAGCGAAGTTTCTTGAAACTCTGAAGAAAAAAGGCCGCGCACGCGCAACGCTTCTCGCCCGCGTCTCCGATGAGAGAGGGGAAGGCGCAAACTTGAAAGCTCGGTTCGCCGCTCAGTTAATTCGACTCAAAGACCAGAGGTAACGTAACTTCCGAAGGGGCGCGCTGCTTCTTGAAGCTCGCGTTCTTCTTCAGCCAGAGGCAGATGTGCTTCACGAGCGCGCGCTCGATCGCTTTGTCACCTTGCGGATGGCGCAAAGAGTCTGTGAGTGGACTGACTTTTTCAATCGCGCCGGAGGCTGCGACTTTGAGGCGAAGTGACAGCATGCCCTGAACTTCGATCCCTTCACTTAGAATTTTGCCGATCTCGCCGCTGAGATCATCGATCACAGTCTGCAAGTCCTTCGGGGAAAGCGGACCTTCGATGAACGGTCGCGGCTGAACGAACCAACCGTGAATGACAAGTCGGCCTTGAAGCAAATCTTTAACGCCTTCGACTGTTCGGACGCCGTGAGGAATACGAGGGTCGAATACCGTCAGACGGTTAAACTTCGCGGGAATCGATTCGATGATGTCTTCGCGTTCAAGACCGCGCATGGACGTGAAGCTTTGCCAATAATCCAGAATCTCGGGTTTCAGCATGATCGTTTCGCCGCCGGTGAATTTACGAGTCGCCCATGGCGTCAGCGAGAAGACAAACGCCCAAGGACCATGGGGCAGATCGCCGTGCATCTCTTGGCCGAAGCCGTCGATGTAGCAGCTCATCCAAGGCGGCGAAACGTCGTGACAGCCGAGCGTTCGACGGCCCCACCAAACAAGTTGGTTATGGAAGGCGTCGTAAGATTTCTGCGTGAAGAAGTGATAAGCGGGTGTTCGAAGCGCCGTATACTGATTTGGAACGTGCCAGTAGTCCCACACGAAACGGTCAGAGTTCGCAGCGCGAGGGTCTTTGAAGCGTTCTTCAAACTGTGAACGAAGGTGCTTGGCATCTTTAAAAAACGAATCGACCGTCAGGACGTGTTTCTGTTGGCTCATGGCCGCAGATTCGCTCGGTCCTTCCGAAACGTCACGTCAAAACAGGTTTCGCCGCGCTCGAGATACTTTTTCTCGAAGTGAGTTCGCGGTGCTTCATCAGGCGCTGTTGCAAGATTGAACCTGCGTTCGCCTACAATTTCGAGGCCCCAAGCTTCAACGCCGTAGACACGGGCTTCATCGAAATAGCTTTCGATATTTGTAGCGAGCGTGATGGTGCCGCCAGGCGCGAGGGTTTCTAAAAGGCGCTGGAAGAAAGGCATGCGGAGCCAACGCTTGTTTGCGGCCTTCGGCTCCGGGTTCGGATAGAGAAGAAAAATTCGATCGAGACTGCCTGCGGGAATCGCGTGCGTGACCCAGCGAATGGCATCGGCGTGAATCGGCAAGAGATTCTTGAGCTGAGCATGCTTGAACACGCGGCCTTGAAAGCTTTCAAATTTTTCGCGCGTATGCTCAACGGCGATCAAACGCCTTGAAGGATTGTCGATAGCGTATTTAATCGGATGCCAGCCGACACCGCAGCCTATCTCTAGATCCCACGGCGCGCCGTCTTTGAACTCAGCGGGCCAAGCAAAACCTGTCAGACCGTGTGGCTTTTCAATTGAGCTTGGGTCGAACGCGCGAACCGCGTTTACCTTCTTTTGCACTATTTCAAGTTCCTTGAGAGCTATTGGTTAGCAGCAGGTTTCGCGCCAGGTAGAGTGACACTGTTGTCAGGCGGAGCCGCGCGATTGGCGACGGCCTCGACCGAATCCGATCCATTTTTCATACTTAAGAACGCGAAGCAATCGTTCTTGTTCGATTTCTCAGCGAGCTCGTGAACTTTTTTAATCGCACGTGCATTCATCCAAAGGATGCGTCTTTGAATCATGTTGCACTCAGCGCAGAACGCATCCTTCGTCGCTTGATCGCCCTGACAAGTCTCATTGAACCGTTTTGCAAATTCAGAGAACCCGTTCATCCACGTATCTAACTTTTTGTTGCGTGTGCCGTGCTTGTAGAGCGCGTGTTTCCAGAGTCGATCGACGATTGGCTTATGTGTCCCTTGAGCTGTCGACTCTTGAGTTTTCTGAAGGCAAGCGCTCGTCGCGTTTTGGCCCTTCGAGACGCAGTAAGGCTCATTGTTTGTTTGGAGGCTAAAGAGATAAGGGTTGCAGAGAATTTGGTTTGCGCCGCAAGAGACATCGGGTTCGTGGATCTTGTTGTTATCTTTGTCACGGCATGAGTCGTAGCCAAAGCAGAACTCAAAGACAGGTCGGCAATCGCCAGGTCGTGCTTGCTTGCCGCGGTAGTAACTGAAATTCCCACCGTAAACGCAAAGCCTTTTGTCTGTGCCGTAGAGTGCGCGTCGACCTTTTTCAACGACGTCTTTCGGGCACGTCCGTTGGAGCTGATCCTCTGGACCGACACATTGATTGACCCAGTCTTCGCGTTCTGAAACCGCTTGGTCGTCTTGATCTTCTTTTGCAGATTGAGAGGTGCGGAAGCTATCGATATCCGCTTTCGAAACACCTTCGATCCGACTGAACGTTTTAGCGTTTCCGTTTCGCACAGCTGTTTGCGCTGCGCTTGGCACAGCCTGGTTCTCATTAGCAGTCGGGTTTGTTGGAGTTGTCTGATTTATCGGCGATGTCTTGGCGTTCGCTACGACGGGATTGTACGGCTTGTCGTCGAAGGGCGTCGAGATCGCTCGAAAGGCCGCATTCAATGACGTGAGAGATGGGTTAGCGGCCGCGGTTGGATTCTTTAAGCGAATACCGATTTTCAATTGTTCAGGGAGTCGGTTGAAGCTTGCGTTTGTTAAGCACTGAAAGCGGCCGTCTGCCGCCTGACCAACCGGGACTGTTCCGTCAGGGCAAGACTTTCGAAATCCGCCTGGCGTGCCACAAGCTTTCTGAATGCCGGTGCCAGGGCCCAAAGAAACTGGGATCGCGACGTACCCGCCAGGGCACGATGCGCGTTTGCCATTCGCATAGAGAGTTTGACCCGGAACGAAGTTTCGAACGTCTGAAGTTTTGTTGGCTGCGGCGGTGGCGCGCGAAATCAAAGCTTCAAGAAGGAGATTGAATCGATTCAGCTCGTAATCTTGGTATGCCTGATCTTTTTTAGCGCTTGAGAAGTTCTCGAGGTCGATCATGAGATCTTGAAGATTCTGAAAGTATTCAGCTTGAACTTCAGGTGCAAGTTGTTCGATCTGTTCGAGAGTTTTAAGTCGGTACGCCGAAGCCGGTAGTTCCGCGAAGGCAAATGTCGGTAGGGCTAACAGAAGGCATGTGAGTAAAACCGACTTCATAACCGACACTGGCTCCTCCGTCTCTTTAGCGTACGGGTAAATCGAATCAGTTGCGAGTAAAGCCAGGACGTTGCGCTAGTTTAGATCTTACCGTCTCGAAATGGGTCGCTCTCGGAGCCAGAGCCGGTTCGCGTCTTCGTGATCGATGGCCCACGTAGCCCAAGCGGCACGTGAATTTTGACTAAGATCGATAGCTAACAGAAGGTTGTCGACGACCGTCGAGAGATCCTCCAAGCGCCAGAGATCGTCTGCAAAAGAATCTGATTGTGCTCGTTCGCTTTCGAGAGCGAGATGATTTGCGAAGGAGTATGTGAACCCGCACATTGGCGGGATGAAGAGACCAAACGTGTTGAGAACGCCGTGAAGTCTGTTGAGAACTTCTTTGCCGCCAACGGAATGCATCGATGTGATAACTGCCGCAGGTTTTCCGAGAAAGCAGGAATCACCTTCAAGTGGTGTGCTGTCTTCAAAAAACTTTTGGAGCGGGCTTCCCCACGAGTCCCAATACGTGCCGCTCGAAAAAACGAAAGCGTCCGCTGAGGCAAGTGTTTCGCGAGAAGGTGTACCGCGATCTCGCAAGCTCCATCGTTCGACGCTTGCGCGCGAGCCAATGAGACTTTCGAGATATGTGAGAATCTGTGAGGTATTGCCGCTATTGGAACCTAAGCTGCCGTCGAGGACCAGGATCTTCATGTCACGACGCTAAAGAGCCCCGCGAAGCTTGTCAAATCTCACTCGCACCAGAGACCATGTTGAGCATGAACATTCAAAAGACACTCAAGAACAGTTCGTTACTCGTTTCGACACTTCTGATCGCTGCTTGCGCGAGTTCAACAAAAACACAATCGTCAGCTAGCTCTTCTGGCAGTTACTCAGGTCTTGGGTCTGAAAGCGTTTCGCCGGCTGTGCTCGCGGAGTTCGCGCCGAAGCCGTTGAACCCAGATCTTGCGAATCAAGTTCGAAAACTTCTCGAAGTTCAAGCGCCCGGCCTCGGCATCTACAATCCTGTGGATAAAGCTCTTTATTTCTCATGGAGCATCACGGGCGTCGCTCAAGTTTGGAAATTGAAGAACCCACTCGGTTATCCAGAGCAGCTCACTAGCGGTACGGATCCAACCGGACTCGTCGACATCACGAAAGATTGGAAGTATCTGATTCTAAGTCGTGACCGCGCGGGTGAGGAAAACCCAGGTCTTTATCTTCAAAGCGTTAACGGCGGGCCACTCAAAGAGATTCAACATAAAAAAGGCGTGAGAACGACTTTCGTACATTCGACGGGAGATGGCTCAACCATCTTCTACAAAGCCAATGACATGAAGTCTGACTCTTACGCGATCTACGCCTACTCAGTCGGAAGTGGAAATAAAGAATTGATCTTCTCTGAACCGGGTCTCTGGTTCGTGACCGATGTGCTCTCCGATCAAGTATTTCTGATGGGAAAAGCGACCGGTTCACTCACGGCAGAGTTTTATACGTTCACGCTTCGTGATCGCAAGCTCACACCTGTCTTGGGCCAAGGTGAAAAAGAAGAGTATTCACCTGTGTTCGGTCACGATATGTCTGAACTTCTCGTTGTGACGAACAAGTTCTCCGACTTCAAGCGACTCTATCTCTACAAAAAGGGCGAGTTTAAACCCGTCACGCCAGATGTCCCGAAAGACATTGAGAATATCATCATGTCTGAAAATCATCGTCGCTCCTTCATTCAGTGGAACGACGGCGGTTTTGCGAAGACTCAAATGATGGATGTCGACACGTACAAGCTTTCGGACATTCCAGGCTTACCGAAGAATGCCGAACAAACGTATGTCGGCTACGTTTCTCCGAAGGCGCGCCACTTCTCCGTTGGCATTGAAACGGGGCTTGAGCCGCGCACAAGCTACATCTTCGATTTCCAAAATAACAAACTCACTCAGTGG
>CAJYOV010000359.1 GCA_913776405.1 Pseudobdellovibrionaceae bacterium | reverse complement strand
TCAGGATCGATACCGACGGCGTAAGTCTTCGCGGAGTGTCGACCGATAAAATCTTTTTTCTCGATCGATCGATCTGGCTTACCGAGACGATGTGGTTTGTGGCTCGCGAACTCTTGCATCGTCGTGCGACCGACCAGCCAAGCATCGGCTTTAATTTTAGCAGCCGTAGACTCAAAGACCGGCGCAAGCTTCTTTTTATTCGGCCAGTTTTCTGGCGTCGAGCGACCATCGATACTGCTCACCATGTGTGCGATGACGTAAGGCTTTTTCATTACAGCTCATTCCCCTATTTTCGGCCCAGTTTTGGCCTCTTTTCAGCCTAGTTTTATCGCCTCTCGCGCTCGCGCCCAGATCCAGCACTCAGTCGTGTACAAATCTCCTCGATCCGGAGCCTAACGCCCGGCATAAGCCGCAACAAATCGCTGCATCGAGAAACTAGGTTTCGCCAGCTGCCAGGTTTTGGCGTATGTAAGGGGCCTCATGACGACGCAAGTTTCACCGGCTAAATGGATTCAAAACACGAGCACTCTCGTATCCAACACCGTCAGCCAGGGATTTGCATTTTTCAGTTTTCCGAATGCGAGCGGCACCATTGAGACCGCAAAACTCTTGTGGCTGACTCGCTTACGATGGCTTGCGATCTTCATTTTTACGATCCTGGCCGTTCCTGGCTACGAACTCGGGTATCTCACTCGCGATTCGGTCACGACCTATTTGGGGTTGGTCAGCATCTTGTTTGTCTTCAATCTCATCTCTCATCTCACTGTCTCTGTCTCTCGTGAAGCGACGAGCCCCTTGTGGCTTTGCCTTCATCTCTCATTCGATCTGTTGGCACTGACAAGCCTTCTTGCACTCACGGGTGGTCCCGAGAGTCCGCTTATGCCGATTTTTCTTTTGAACGTGGTCCTCGGTGGTCTTCTGATCTCCAAGAATTTAAGCTGGTCGTTCCTGGCCCTTGCGCACGGGCTTTTAGCCCTTCTTCAGGTTCAAAATCTTTTCCGTTATCAGTCTTCTTTGGATCAAAAACTGATTGGCAGCTATCTCGCCGCTCATATCCTGCTTGAGATTTTCTTCATCGTGACTCGGTCGCTCGGTGCCTACATCGAGAAGCAATATTCGCTTCAATCGCAAGCGCGGCTGGCGCTCGAAAGGCACGACCGACTTCGCGCAGTTGGAGCTCTCGCAGCGGGTTTCTCGCATGAATTCTCAAGCCCGCTGACCACGGCCAAGATTCGGCTTGAGCGCATGTCGAGAACAGCGCCGTCAGAAGATACAACCGAAGCCCTTCTCGCTGTCGAGGCATGCGAAACGGTCGTGAAACAAATGAATTCGAGTCAGCTCGACAACCGCGATCATCTGTACAAATCAATCATCGTCTCTGATCTGATCGCCGACGTCGTAGACTCTTGGTCGGAGATTCACCCCCATGTTCAGATCACTCGCCAATTTCTCGATCGAAGCCAACAACGTGTGCCGCCTCTAAACCTCGCGCAAGTCGTTTTGAATCTCCTCGACAATGCGTACGAGGCCAACCCGAACACGCCGATCGTCGTCACGACTGAAAGACTGGGCGACGAATTTGCCTTATCAGTTGTCGACCAGGGGCCGGGCTTCGACCTCGCGACTCTCGCAAGACTTGGAGAACCCTTTAATACGTCGAAGCCTCAGGGCACAGGTCTTGGTCTCTACATCAGCAAACTCTTCAGCGAATCGCTCGGCGGCAAACTTCTCATCGAACCCAGTCAGGAACCGAACGAAAGCCCTCGAGGCTCGCGTGTAAGCCTTTTCTGGCCTTTAAAGGACGTTCACGATGTCACTCGCTAAACGCCTTCTTATCCTCGAAGACGACGAACAACTTGCGAAGACACTCTCTCGAGAATTCAGTGACCACGGTTACGAAGTGCTCGCTATCTCGAGCATTCGCGACCTCGACTCTCGGCGCTTCGATTTCGCACTTGTGGACCTACGGCTCCACGGTGAATTCGGTCTCGATGCTCTCGATCGAATCCGCTTCAATTCGCCGGACTGTCGCATCGTGATCCTCTCTGGGTACGGCAGCATTACGACGGCTGTCGAAGCGGTCAAGCGCGGTGCCGTCGACTACCTGACGAAGCCAGCTTCGTTTCAGACGATCGAAGACGCATTTCTTGGTCGACGTAAACAGGCGGATACCACGTTTGAAACTCCGTCACTTTCGCAGATCGAACACGAATATATCG
>CAJYOV010000358.1 GCA_913776405.1 Pseudobdellovibrionaceae bacterium | reverse complement strand
ACGCGCATGAACCGAAACCAACTTCACGCGCATGAACCGAAACCAACCCAAAGCGCACGAAACAAAACCACGCCACTCGCCCACGCGCACCCCACCCGACCAAGCAAAGGCCGACGACAAAGTGCGCGCGCAAAAATCAGTGGCCCTTTTTTGCGCCCAGGTAGGCGCTTTGGACTTCGGGATTTGTGAGGAGGTCGGGGCCGCGGCCTTCGAGGCGGATTTTGCCTTGTTCGAGGACGTAGGCGCGGTCGGCGACTTTGAGGGCGCGGTAGGCGAGCTGCTCGACGAGCAGGATGGTCGTTTCGCCTGAGTCGCGAAGGCGTTTGATGACCTCGAAGACCTCGTCGATGATGACAGGTGCCAAACCCATCGAAGGTTCGTCGAGAAGAAGCAATCGCGGCTTCAGCATCATCGCACGCCCGATGGCGAGCATCTGTTGTTCGCCGCCTGAAAGAGTGCCTGCTTGCTGAAGTTGGCGCTCACGCAGTTTCGGGAAGATATCGTAGATGTGGCCCATTTCTTTTTCGATCGCCTTACGGCCCTCTTTTTTGAAGCGCGGATACGCACCTAAGAGAAGGTTGTCGCGAACGGATTGAGTCGCGAACACGCGACGACCTTCAGGCGAATGCGCGATGCCCAGAGCGGTGACCTTGTGAGCCGCTAGACGTGGAAGGGATTGGCCCTCGAACGAAATATTACCGCGAGTGGGTTTGAGTTGCGATGAAATGGTGCGAAGCAAGGTTGTCTTACCCGCTCCGTTCGAACCGATGAGCGAGACAAGCTCGCCTTTTTTCACGTTTAACGAAATGCCATTCAAAGCGACGATGTTGCCGTAGCGAACTTCGAGGTCCTCGATGTCGAGCATGAGTTCCGATGATAACATCACAAACCTCCCTTCGTTCCGCCGTCCGGCGGCTCGCTGGAGTTCGCCACCGACTTTGGAGCACCCGCAGCTGAAGCCGCGTCTGCAGTCACGGCATCTGTCCCAAGATAAGCTTTCACAACCGCCGGATTTGCCTGAACCGTAGCTGGCGCGCCTGACGCAATCTTCTTACCAAAATCGAGGACCGTAATTTCTTCGGAAACTTCCATCAGCATGTCCATGTGATGCTCAATCAAAAGAATCGCGATGCCTTCTTTTTTAATGTTACGGATGATTTCGTTGAACTCGCCGATTTCCCCGCCCGTTAAACCTGCTGCCGGCTCGTCAAGAAGCAAGAGCGACGGATTCACAGCAAGCGCACGCGCAATCTCGAGACGCCGAGCCTGACCATACGCGAGCGAGTTCGCCTTTGAGAACGCAAGATGCGACATGTTTACGAACTGAAGAAGTCGGTAAGCGCGAACACGAAGCTCGCGCTCTTCTATCCAGACTGATGGGAGACCGAGCATCACTTTCCAGAGAGGCGACTTAAACGACAGATGCAAACCGACCATCACGTTATCGAGAACAGTCATGTCGCCGAACAACTGAAGATTCTGGAACGTGCGACCGACGCCGTTCTTCGCGCGCGTGTACGTTTTCATTTTGCGAGCGTCTTGACCGAAGATCTGCACGCCGCCCGAGGTTGGAATGTAAACGCCCGTGATCAAATTCACAGTTGTCGATTTGCCCGAACCGTTCGGACCCATCAGGCCGTGAATCTGACCCGGTTTAATTTTAAGCTCGAGCCCATTCACCGCGGTCAGGCCACCGAACTTCATTGTAGCTTGGTTCAGACTGAGCACGTCAGCGCCGTCGGACTTCACCGACTTAAATGGCACGCCACTCATCGAGCTTGCAACCTCATCGAGTTCCGCACGCTGAGCCGAGTGATCAGGTGCGCCGACAAACTTGTACCAAATCGATTTCAAAAGACCAGCGATGCCCGTTGGCAAAAAGAAGAGCGCTAGCAAGAGCAAGATCCCGAACACCGTCAGACGGTAGTCCGCAAAAGCCGGCACTGAGTCCGGAAGGACAACGACCAGAGCCATGCCTACGAAGTTGCCCAAGTTCGAGCGAAGGCCGCCGAAGATAAGCGCCATCAGTGCAAGAACCGAAAAGTCCATGCCGAAGGTACCTGGGGCTACGTACTGATCGAGCTGCGCGAATAAAGCACCGGCGAAACCAGCGATCGCAGCCGAAATGACGAAGGCCGCAATCTTGAAGTAATTGCGGCGAACGCCGCTTGCTTCAGCAGCAATTGACGAGAACTTGATCGCTTCGAACGCTCGCCCCCAGAAGCTGCGACCGAAGTTGTGCATGATCCACATCACGAGAAGCATCGCTGGATACGCGATCCAAACAAACTTCTGACCTGAGAACGCGAAGTCACCGACTGTGATCGGCCCAACGTGAATCCCCTTTGTCGCGTTCGTGAGCGTTTCTTGTTCGGTTAAAATCGTGTTGATAATCAAGCCGAACGCAATCGTCGTGACCGCGAGATACGGCCCCGAGGCACGAAGCGATGGAAAGCCTAGAACCAAACCCGCAAGTGCTGCGAGAACGATCCCAACGACCATCGCCAACAGAAACGGAATTTGCGGGAGGAAAGTCAGTGAGCCTTCCGTATTAAGGACGGGAGGGCCCGTGAGAATCGCGATCGAATAGGCGCCGAATGCAAATAGCCCCGCATGCCCGATCGAGATATCGCCGATGTAACCGACAACCAAATCAAGCGAAGCAACGAAGATCGTGTAGACCAAGATGCGACAGAAGAGGCCATGCACGTAGTAGTCGTTAAGGCCGATAAATGGAATTGCCATTGGCAGCAAGAGCAAGACAAAGAACAAAGGCTTGAGTCGATTCAAAGCTGTTGCACTCATACTTTCTTGATCACTTTCTTACCGAAGAGACCACTCGGCATGAAGAGAATGACAATGATCAGGAGAATGAATCCGGGAGTGTCCTTGTAACCGGTCGAAAGATAGCGTGCAGTGAAGGTTTCAGAAAGGCCGAGCAAAAGACCGCCGACTAACATGCCGTAGCCGGACTCGAGACCACCAATGATCGCGACCGCGTAAGCTTTGATACCGAGGGTAAGACCCATCGACGCTGAGACGAACGTGATCGGCGCAACGAGAATCCCCGCGATTCCGGCGATGGCTGTCGACAACATGAATGAAAACTGAAGCACAAAATTTTGGTTGATGCCCATGAGAGCCGCCGTTTGCTTATCTTCACTGACGGCCGAAACGGCTTTGCCAAAAATAGTTTTACGACGAAAGAGCTCGACAGCAAAAACGATGAAGACAGAGACTCCGATAATGAGGAGCTCCTGCGGGTACACGCCCACACCCGCAATGCGCACGGGCGAGTCGCCTAGTGGCGATGAGAAACGGTAGTCGTTTGTGCTCCAGAGTTGCTCAACTAAATTGCGAACGATGAGACCGAACGCGAGCGTCGCGAGAACCCACGAGTATTCAGAATTTCTCTTCAACGACGGCTCAACAGACGTTTTGTAAACAAGAAGACCCAAAAGCGAGTTCACGATCAAGACCGCAACGATCGGCAACCAGATCGTGCGCCCAAGCGGCTGGCCGGTCGCTTTATCCATGTAGAGGATAAAGCCGACGACTCCGCCCACCATCAGGAGATTCCCTAGGGAGAAGTTAATCGTTCTCGAAGTTGAGAACGTGATGTTGTAACCAAACGCGATCAGAGCGTAGATCATGCCCTGAGCGGTCCCCGAGATGATGAGCTGAAGTAATTCTGCCACCTGAGTTCCTTACTTGGCTGCCGGAGCAGCCGATGGAGCTGCTGATGGTACAGACTCAACCGCTGGCGCCACTGCTGGAGCGTCCTTCCCGATAACTCGGCCGTCTTTCACATGACCCATCTGTGTATTCGCAGGTCGAATCGCTTCGTGATCCGTTGACGAATACGGTTTCGTGTAGGTACCCGTCACACCTTCCATTGCCTCTTTCAAGTTCTCGAGAGCGGCTTTCACCTTTACACCCTCTGTTCCACCTGCTTGAGTGATGGCATGCTTCAGAACCATCATCGAGTCGTAACCTTGAGCGGCAGAAACTGCCGATGCCATCGGCTCTTCTTTGAACTTTGCGCGGTAATCGGCGATAAACTTTTTCGCAGTTTCGTTTTTAGGCGTCGTCTCGATGAACGTCTGCGGCATCATCGTTCCATTCCCGTTTTTTGCCGCATTGTTGACGTAGTTCGACATCGCCGAGGTCCAGCTTGTAATCATCGGCACTTTCCAACCGACACGCTCGTGAGGATCCGGCGATCCATGTCGTCGAGACCGAGATGATCGACTTCCAATTGATCGAGCGCATAAG
>CAJYOV010000357.1 GCA_913776405.1 Pseudobdellovibrionaceae bacterium | reverse complement strand
GTGAAATTCTTCACCTTGCCGTATGCTTCTTTGTATTTGTTTATTTCGCTTCGGCATGCGGATTCAGCGGTTTCGCCACCAGTCAGACCGCTCAATGAGACGACCGTGCCGCTAGCTGGCTTCGCAGTGTCCTGAGCGTGAACCGCAATCGGTAAACCAAAAGTGAAAACAACGATCGCGACAAGCGACTGAATCTTGGACAGCGTGTTTGTCTTCATTTGTCGGAGCCCCCTCATAGATCCAAGCAGCAATGGTAGTGCCAAGGAACGGCACGCACTCTTAAAGTTTGACACGGGATCTGTGCGTTTCTGAGATTTCTCTTAGTATCGTCTCAAGCCGAGACACGATCTACTTGACTGAAGTTTCATGCGCATGAAACTCGATCTTTGCCCAGGCTCTCGCGCGGAAACTCGAGTGCAAATCGGCGCGCTAGCAACACTCCAGAAAATGGGCTGAAGCAACACGGCTCAGAAAACAAAAAACCCCTCGGGCCTTGCGACCGCGAGGGGTGTCGGATTTAAAGAAAAGGCCTCGTAGAGCTAACAGAAGAAGAAACCGTAAATTTTAAGGTGGGTGACCATTATAGAGACTTTAGGCTTCTCGGATCCCGAAGGCCAAGCTTGCTCACCATCTCCAGGGACAGTCCCCTAATCAAAAACTCATTAGGTTTCTTTTTTCTGAGCTACTACAAAACCCAAAATTAGAATAGCAGAGCGGTTTCTCGGTCGCAATGCGAGGAATGAAGAACGAGACACTTGAGACGATGTTTTAACGAATTAGACCTTCGTGAAGTCTTGATCGTGGCGCTACAACTTCAAAAATTTCGTCGATACAGCTCGTCTAGTTACTCTTTCCAGTTGCAAACAAAAATTTCGTAACAGCTCTTGCAAACGCGCACCGACTTTGGCTTAACGCCTAGTAAGAGCGGCGCGCACGCTCCATCACTTCAGGAAATCGCGGAGCGCCTTGATGTATGCGTCAAATTTTTCAACCTGCGGTAGGTGGCCCGCGCCGAGGATCTCGACAAGCTTGCTGCCTTTGATCGCTCGCTGAGCCGCGCGACCGAGGCGCGGGTAATCGCCCATCTTGGCTGCGTTTGCTTGAGTTGCCCACGCCTTTCCGATTGCCGTTTTGTCGCGCTGACCGATAATTAAAAGCGTTTTGATCGTGAGTTTCGGAAATTCGTAAACGACGGGTTGAGTAAAAGCCATGTCGGTTGTGAGAGCGGAATTCCACGCAATCCGTCTGTAATCAGGGTGCTTCAACCAGCCGACCGGGATTTCGATCAGAGCATCATACTCAGGTTTCCAATCACCACCGAAATAGGCGTTACTTTGATATTGCTTGATGGATTCTGGCGTTGCCTTCAACTCGGCTGCATAGTTTTCGTCAATCGTGCGGTACGGCGCGAGAAGCCGCCAATCCTCCAGACCGATCGGGTTCACGAGTGCGAGTTTTTCAACGGCCTCGGGGAACATCAACGCGTAGCGAACACCGAGCATTCCGCCCATCGAGTGGCCAACGAAAGAAGCGCGCGCGATCCCCAAACTTTTCAACAGCGCGTTCGTGTTCGCGGCAAGTTGTTGAAACGTGTATTGGTAGTGATCAGGCTTCGTCGACTTTCCGAAACCGATTTGATCGGGCGCTATGACACGGTAGCCATCGGCATTCAGAGCGCGAATCGTCGGCGCCCAATAGCTCGCGGAAAAATTTTTGCCGTGAAGGAGAACAATCGTGCGCCCATTTGGCTTAGCGGCTGCAACATCAACATACGCCATGCGAAGTTTCTGCGACTGACTCTCGAACTCGAAGAAATTCACGCTGAACGGGTAGTTGTAGTTTGTGAGCTCTGGATGAAGCGCACCCTGCGGAGAGGGCACGGGCTTTGTCATTTCACTCACGGGTCCAGACGAAGCGCACGCCGAGACCAGCAGGCTGAGTGCGAATAGAGTGGAAAGAACGCGAATCTTCATTGGGACCTCCTTCAAAAGTCCACTCAAGCGAATATAGCGCGCGAACTCAACCTCATTGTGCGCACGTCACCGCTATCTAGGGCTCAATCTAGCGACTTTCTCGAGTTGCCTCCAGGAGCAAACTCTCTTTTGGTCCCGTCGCGTCCATGACGAGAACTGCCGAAAAGTTTTTTAGAGCCAATCTCTCGGAAATGGACAGGAGTTAGTCATGACGCCAGCCGCACTCGACGCTTTATTTCCATATGTGTGTTTTGCCTACGGCGCGCTCATGACATTTACGTTGAATGTGCCTTCGCTCGTCCGCATCGCGGATGAAAGGTTGCCTCAGCAGCTCTCAAATCAATGGAAAGCGCACCGTGGACTTGCCGCACTTTGCCTCGTCGTTGGCACACTCTGGATTCTCCAAAATCTTTGGCTGGTCGGTTGACGCTCGCTCTGGGCGCCCTGTAACGTCCCGGGGATGTCCAAAAATCAACTTAGTTGGGACCAACTTCTCAATTCAAAGCCGGATTCAGAGTCTGAAAAGTCAGACACACCTGCGTCCGAAGCTCCCGCTAGCGAGAAGGCAATCGAAGTTTCAATTAAGTCAGAGGTCACGGTTACATCAGGCGTAGTTTCAGCAGCTCAACTCGAGTCTGCCGAACCAAAGCCCGCAAAAAAGCGCAAATCCAAAGTCTCAGAACCACGCTTCGATCCTTACTCGAAAGAAGCGATTGAGGCGCGCGCTCGTCAGCCCAAGAACGCTCGAAGCTCGCTGCAAGATCAGTTAAACGAAAAACTTCAAAATTCATCTGAGACCGCTTACGCAAAAAAAGATTGGTCGAAGCTCGAATTCGAATCGAAGACCGTCGCCGTACCGGTTTTGAAATCGCCACCACCTGCGGCCTTTGAAGACGAAGAGTTTTTGAACGAACTCGACCGTGCCGAAGACACCGAAAAGGCCAAAGAGCCGAAGGTGCTCTCCGTTTCTGATTTGAACCGACACATTAAAGAGATTCTCGAAGGGCGATTCTCTTCGATTTGGTTGAAGGGTGAGATCTCGAACTTCAAAGCGCACACGTCCGGTCACTTCTATTTCTCGCTGAAAGATTCAAAAGCGCAGATCAATGCCGTGATGTTTCGCGGCTACAACTCTCAGCTAAAGTTCCGCCCTGAAGACGGAATGGAAGTTCTCGTTCGCGGAAAGATCACGGTCTACGAACCGCGCGGCAACTATCAGATCTTCTGCGAGATGATGGAACCTGTAGGGGCCGGCGCGCTTCAAAAGGCGTTTGAGCAGCTCAAAGCAAAGCTTCAAAAAGAAGGCCTCTTCGACGAATCGAGAAAGCGACCGCTGCCGTCACTGCCGAGACATATCGCAATCGTCACATCACCAACGGGTGCTGCGATCCGCGACATGTTGAATGTCCTGGGCCGTCGTTTTAAGGGCGCGCATGTCACGGTTGTACCTTGCAAAGTCCAAGGCGACGCAGCTCCTGGTGAGATCGTAGAAGCGATCAAGCTTGCGCAACAATTGAAAGACGTTGATGTCATGATCGTCGGTCGCGGCGGTGGTTCGATTGAAGATCTCTGGGCTTTCAACGACGAGCGCGTTGCTCGCGCGATCGCTGCGACGCGAGTTCCAGTCATTTCAGCCGTAGGGCACGAGATCGATTTTACGATTGCAGACTTCGTGGCCGACCTTCGTGCGCCGACGCCGTCGGCTGCTGCTGAGCTGGTTGTTCGAAACGCTTCTGATCTCGTTGAGCGCCTTCGCGGTTACGAGCGGGCGCTTAAACTTTCGCTCGCACAGCGTTTGAGTTTTGCCCGCGAGCAACTCGGCTATTTCACAAAGCGCCTCGTGGATCCACAGCGTCGCATTCAGGATGCGTCGATGCGAAATGACGAGCTTCTTCAGCGCCTTGAACTCAGCACCATTCGCGCTATCAATGATCGCAAGCGCCAGATCCCGATCCTCTCGGCGCGACTAAAATCGAATATGCAGTCGAACCAAATTCGCAGGCGTGATGCTCTTTCGAAATTCGTGGCAGTTCTCGATTCGTTGAGCCCGCTCAAAGTTCTCGATCGCGGCTTCTCGATGGTGGTCGTTGGCGAAAAGATCGTAACGAACGCGAACGATCTGAAGCCGAACGACGAAGTTACGATTCGGATGTGCGAAGGGTCGATCGAGGCCAAGGTTCTTAAAATCAATCAAGATCAAAAAATTAAAAAAGGCGAATAGGAATAAATGGATTTCGAAAAAAAACTTGGTCGTCTCGAAGATATCGTCGAAAAAATGGAAACGGGTGAATTGACCCTCGAAGACTCGCTAAAACTCTTCGAAGAAGGCGTGAAGCTCTCGCGTGAGTGCAACACGCAACTGAGCGAAGCCGAACAGAAGGTGAAACTTCTTTTGGGCGTCGACGGCGACGGCACCCGATAGAGCGTGATTTCACCGCAAGGTTAAAACTCAAAGGCGCGGGCGCGGTCGTCCCGCTGGTGACGAAAACACACGGACGTCGTGCTGTTGATCC
>CAJYOV010000356.1 GCA_913776405.1 Pseudobdellovibrionaceae bacterium | reverse complement strand
AAAAAATATTGCGTAACGAAAGCGACGCTAGAGCCAGCCGAAAACTCTTAGGCGCGTTCGGCACGCTCGCGCGACGCCACTGGATTCTTGGTAAAGATCAGATAGATTGCGACACCCAGAAGTGCTGAGAGAAGTGAGCCCTTCACGATGCCAAGTTTGGCAAGCTCGAGCGACTCTGGCGACGCTAGCGCAAGCCCCGAGACGAACAGCGACATCGTAAACCCGATACCACCTAGCGCTGCGGCGCCGAGCAAGTGCGAATACCGCACGTCCTCCGGTAACTTTGCGAGCCCGACCCGAATCGCGATCCACGAGGCGCCGAAAATACCGACGGGCTTTCCGATGAGAAGGCCGTAGCTAATGCCGCTGATCAGTGTGTCGGTCCAGAGTCGTTGCCACTCGAAACCGGCAAATGAGAGCCCGGCGTTCGCGAGCGCAAAGATCGGCATAATAACGAAACCGCTGATCGGATGCAGGCGCGAAACCCAGCGCTCGAGCGGAGTGGGATCGTCAGGGTTCGAATCCGTATTCGGCATTAAGAAACCCAGCACGCAACCTGCGATCGTCGCATGAACGCCCGAATGATGCACGAGCCACCAAAGCAACAAACCGAGCGGAAGATGAATCGCAACCGCGCGCACCTGCTTGATCGAAAGAATGTAAATAACAAGCGTCACGAGTGCTGCGAGCGCAAGATACAAGACGTGCAGACCACTCGAGTAGAAGAGAGCAATCACAAGCACCGCACCCAGATCGTCAGCGATCGCCAATGCAAGCAAGAAGACCTTCGCTTGTGCTGGCACGCGCTTACCAAGCAGAGCCATCACCCCGACCGCAAAGGCGATGTCGGTCGCCATCGGGATGCCCCAACCGTGTGCATGTTCCGTTTTTCCGGCAATTGCGAGAAACAAAAGAGCAGGAACAACCATGCCACCAACAGCGGCGACGACCGGCAAAATCGCTCGGTCGAACGAGGCAAGCGCGCCATCCATGAGCTCGTGCTTGATCTCCATGCCAACAACAAAAAAGAAAAGAGCCATGAGGCCGTCGTTGATCCACAGAGCGACTGAGTAAGGCCCAAGCTGAGTCGACAAAATCGAACCGTAAGTTTCCGCGAACGATGAATTTGCGAGAAAGAGAGCAAGCAGCGTTGCAGCCATAAGCACAAGCCCGCTGGCTGACTCAAGCTTCAAGAAAGATCTCATGCTATCGAAGAGAGTTCTAAACATGAAAAAACCCTAGAGGAGGCCTCGGCGACGGTCCAGGTAAACCGAACAAGCCTTTACGAAATTTTATCTTCGATGCGATTCTAAGACGCGTGTCAGCAGCTTGGTTGATTCTCAAAAACAGCGGCCTCCAGTTCGCCTTTCTTTTCGGTACCGGCCTCATCGGCGGCGCCATCCTGACGCTTCTGTCACGACTGACGAACAACATCTTTCGACAATTTCGTTGGCCTAATGCGGGCACGTACCTGTTTGGATGGATCGGTGTTCCCGTTCATGAATTTTGTCACGCCTTCTTCTGCAAACTGTTTCTCCACGAGGTGGAAAAGGTAAAATGGTTTGACCCGAAAGCGGCGGATGGCGCACACGGTTCAGTCACTCACGGATACCAACCGTGGAATCTCTATCACCGCGTCGGCCATTTCTTTATCGGGCTCGGCCCGGTGCTTTTGGGCCCGGTCATTCTCGCTGGACTCTTCTGGCTGTGTGTCCCAAGCGCGCGATCGATCTTGCCTGCCTTTGTGAACGGCGGCACGCATGCGACACTCCTCGCGTTAAAAACCGTGATTGGACTTCACACGTTGAAGACGATTGGGTTCTGGATTTTTGTTTATCTCGGTTTCGCAATCGCCTCACAAATCGAACTCTCGACAGCCGATCTTCAGCAGGCCGCAAAGGGTGTCGTCCCCGTCTTCGGAATCTTGATTCTTTTGAATCTAAGCGCGTGGGCTCTCGGATATCGATGGCATACCCATGTCGTCGCGACCGGCCACACCGTTTCGGCGACCATTTCAGGCGTTTATGCGTTTTCAACCGTGGTGGCGCTTGCGACCTTCGCTGGGTGCCTTGTGCTGTTTGGATTCGTCAATTTTCTTTGCGGCCGAGGCTTCATCAACCCGTTCGGCCCGCTCACGTCTTCGAGTGAAACTGAAAGATCACAGTCTCACCGTTCGCGAGCACGTCGGCCGCGCGGCCATTCTGCAGCTCGGTCGGCCCTTACTCGGGATCATCGCTAACGCCCATTTCGAGCGCGCGGATAATTTCTTGGGTCGCAAACTCGCGATTGAGCACGAAGCTATGATCGGTCTCAAGCGTCCTATAAATCGGAAGCTCCCGAAAATGAGAGAGCAGCGCCTCAGCATGTTTCGGCGGTGTTACGCCGTCATCCTTTGCTTGAAGCAAAACGACTTTCGTTAGAGGGTGCACACGCTCGGCTAAAGAGACAGCCGGAGTTTCCGCGCCGACGTTTACGAACTCTTCGGCGAGTTTTGATATTTCACCGAGATGAAGCTGCGGATTGTTTTGGGCTGTGCTTTTGAAAGACTCGTCTGCGATGTCGACATTGAAAAAATCTAAGAGCGGCGACATTAAGACAAGTCGCCTTATTTTGTGGCCGTGTTTCGCAGCGAGACCGAGCGCTTGATAACCACCCCAGCTATGGCCAACGAGATCAAGTTGCCCGTGGCTCTTCATGAGCTCGCCCACAAAGTCTTCAACCTCTTTGCGACAATTCTCGAATGAAAAAGTGCCTTCTGAGAAGCCAAGGCCCGTGTAAAGCGGAACGTAACAGTGGCGACCCGTTGTCTGCGCTGTTTGCTCTGCGATCTCTCGATTTTGTTTCGAGCGGACGCCAGGAAATCCATGAAGGAAGACAGTGATCGGTTTTACGGCGACGCCCGTACCTTTAAATTCTAGGTGGTTCACTGCTTGTCCTCCCCTGACAGAGACGCCTCGTGCGCGTTGAAAAGCTTCGCCCATGTGACACCGATTTCCATCTGCGCAAGCCAAGTCGCTTTCCAAGATTCCGGCGGATCGACAATCGTCAGCATGGTTTTGGTACGAGGGTGTTTAAATTCAAGCTTGTAAGCGTGAAGAGCGTGGCCAACGCCGTTATCCCATGCGCTCTTTTTTCCGCTGTCTCCAGCGCCGTCTTTTTTTCCGTAAACAGCGTCGCCCAAAATGGGATGACCGCTGTCTGCGCAGTGAAGGCGAATCTGATGTTTACGACCCGTCTTTGGCAGCGCCTCTAGCCACGTGCGGTCCATGCGTGTTTGGTCGATGCCTATCGGAGCCTCGTACGACGTCGTATGCGAGTGCGCTCTAAGCACTCGGAACGTTGTGACTGCATCTTTCTCACCGATTTTCAGTTCAACTTTATTCAACGCTTTCGGCCACAGGCCCTCGACAACCGCGAGATAAGATTTGCGAATCCGCTTTTCTTCAAACAGCTTTGTCACATCACGTGAAATGCGACGGCTTTTTCCAAGAAGCACGATGCCAGAGGTGTCTCTGTCAAGGCGGTGATAAGGAAAGACCTTTCTACCCGTTGCTTCGAGGGCCGAGATGAGATCTTCCGCGCCGTCTGTGGTACGCTCATCGCCTGCGTCAACAACGAGACCGATCGGCTTCGAGACCGCAATGAGATCTTCGTCTTCGAAAAGAACACGGATAGGTTTCACGGCTTTTAGCCTATCTCGCTCTCCGAGCTGCATGCTACGATTTATTCTAGAGTCGCCACTTCAAGGAGCCCGTGATGCTACGTATCGGTTCAGAAGAAGAGATGAGAAGTGCCTTTCGCCCGATCGATCAGGACGAAGTTCAACTGCCTTCAGACATGTTGTTCCCGCTGCTAGTCCGCGACACATTGACTTGGATTGAACCGAGCGGCCACCGCGCTTACATCGTTTATGCAGATCCCTCGAAGAATTCGGCACGCGGAATTGTTTTTAAACGCAATCACGCGACAGCAGATTCGCCACCTGCGATGTGCGATTGGTGTCATTCGGTTCGCGGCAAAGGCAATGTCGGCCTGCTTACCGCGAGCGTTTCGAGATCTCGCCGGATTGGGCTTTCGCTTTGCCGCGACTTGAACTGTATCGAAAAACTGAAAGAAACGCCCGGCGTTCACGACCTAAGAGAGTCTGTGCAAACGGATGAAAAGAAACGTCGAATCCTTGATCGGATCAGCCATTTCGCTCGCCGCAATTTGTTTTGATCTCGCTTTGATGAATCGTCAGTCGTCGCGAACGGCTTTGAGTGCCTCTGCGTGGGCGCCGACGGCAGACGAACTCCGCTGAAGAGCTTTCTTGTAGGCCTTCGAGAACTCCGTCTCAGGATCTTTTAATAGAATGAGATCGCGCGCTTCGCCGAACAAGGCCGAAGCTTGCGCTTCCTCGCCCTCTTCGTTGTCTTGAAGCTCATCGATCTTAACGATGAGTTGAGAAATCTTGTGAAGCCAGTTGAACCAAGGGTCTGACATGACAAGACTCAAGACACGTCCTGCGCTGCCGATCGGTCCATGAATCTTCTCGTAGGACGCGCGCTCGTCATCGAGCAAGACTTTGTGCAAACGCAAAAGTTGCGTGCGCAGCCCGTCTAAACGTTGAAGAACTACGGGATCGAGCGGGCTTTTGGGCGGTCTTGGTGTTGCCATAGACTTAGGGGTCTACACTAGGTCTTCTTTAGCCTCAAGCCCTTGCCCCTCGTGAGCGGTTCGCATTCTCCTAGCTGAACGACGCGCAGGCTATTCGGTGCCCAAAAAAGCGCCAAAGGGTGATAGTGTCCACGCCTCATGGCAGATATTTCCTTCGGTTTCGACAATCCCCTGAAAGTTCGGTTCGGCGACGAGTTTTTCAAAGAGCTTCCGCAGAAATCCGGTGTCTACACGTTTCTTGATCGAAAGGGCCGCCCCCTCTACATCGGGAAAGCGGACAACCTGAAGCGCCGGCTTCTGAGTTACCAGGCGGCAAAGCCCGGCCAAGCGGCCGATCACATTCTGGAGATGATCGAGCATGCGCATGATCTTCGGTACGAGATTCTGCCTTCGAGCGAAGCTTCTCTACGCCGTGAAGAAGAGCTCATCCGTTCAGTCAGGCCACGGTACAACATCGCGCTCAACTACGATGTCAGCTATTTGTACGTCGGGTTCCGCGTGCAGGAATTCGCGCGCGTGGTCAGCCGCGATCGAAAATTGAATCTGGCCGACGGAGCAAAAGAATCAGCGAAAATTGAATTCAGACTCAGCCATATGGACATCCACGAAGGCTTTACGTCCTTCGGCTGCTTCCGCCACCGCGGAAAAGCGAAGGGTGGCTACAGCGCGCTTCTTCGACTTCTATTCGCCGCGCACTGCCCGCGCGAGCGATTCCTTATACCCGCAAAACTCTGCCGATCTTCTCCGGCCTACAACTATGTTCTTGAACTTCCGGTTGAAGTTCTCGAACCGCTCGAAGATTTCTTAAGCGGTAAGAATAAAGACCTGCTTCGTTATTTGTTAGAGACGCTTCTGCTGAAGCCGGATCTGCCGAAGCAGCTCTACATCCCGCTGCAGCGCGATTTCGAAACTGCGAAAGAATTTTTCCAGTACGGCCCACAAGACACGCGTAAACTCGCTCGCAAGCTTCGATCAGGCGATGGCAAAGTTGCGCAGGAGATTCTGGACGACGCGATTACGAATGAGTTTCGTGTTTCAATCTCGCAAGCGGCGTTCACTGGCGTACGCACGACGCAAAAGACGCAGCTGAAAACGCGGCCAAAATCGCGCCCGAAAACGCAACAGACGAAGGTGCGTGCTAAAGCCTGACGAGCGGCAACTCGAAATGCCGATAGCGCAAACGAAAAGTCATTGAGAATGAATCACTGTTTTTGGAACTCGAGAGCTGCTGAGCCTTGCTTAGCCACCGTAACTCTTGCATGAACTCCGCACGGAGACGGAGCACCTGGAGCTCGTCGCCCTCTTAACAGGAGTCCTCATGCTTTCTCGTACGACCTCACGCCTTCTCGCAGCCTCAGCTCTTCTCTTCGCCGTTAGCCTCACGAGTGCAGAAGCTAACGCTTACGGCCCGCTGTGCGAATCGTATCTCTCGAAGCCACTTTATGTTCAGGCTCTCAGAACGATCGCCCGCAATCTCCAATATTCGCCCGAGCAACTTTGCTCGCTCGAGCGCATTCTCGCGGTCGAAGTGAAACACACCAACGTGATCGACGAAAATCAGCGTCCGATTCCGCATACGTGGGTGACGCTCCACTACAACGAATATTCGTGCCAGTATTTCGTTCGCGACGCAGACCAAGTCGTCACGAAAAAGAACTGCTACAACACGTTCTAATCGATTTTATGCGAGCTGAAGGGGCCAAGAGGTGCACTCCGGCCCCAGCCAGCACGTCGCCGCGCTTTCGCTCAAATTTCGGATGCAGCGCGCAAGCTTCTGAATTATTTTGACCATGAGCTCTAGTTTCTGGGAAACCGTGGGCGACCTCGAAGTTTATAAGCCGACAATATGGGTCGGCGTCTCTACCAGACACCGTAAATGTCTGACTACCTTTAGGAGTGTCCTCATGTTCGCACGTGCATCCCAGATCCTGGCGATCGTCGCCGTCGTGTTTTTCCAGCTCTCTGCTCAAGCATTCAACGAACAACGTTTCCCAACTCACCCGGACGCTCAGATGACGCCTGGTAAGCTCTGTGAAAACGGCAACAAGCGCCGTTACCCGGAAGGCATCGCCTACTGCGAGCGTAACGTCGAAGGCAGCCTCAAGGCTGAAATCTTTAAAGCCTACGACGCAGAACTCGGTTTCGAAACACGTCAGATGAACCGCGGCGATTTCAAAATCGACCACTACATCCCGCTCTGCGCTGGTGGCTCAAACTCGATCGAAAACCTCTGGCCGCAACACCGCACTGTGTACGAAATCACAGATCCGATGGAACCGCTCGTCTGCGAAAAAATGTCGGAAGGTCGCTTGAAGCAGGTTGAGGCCGTCGAACTCATTAAACGCGGCAAAAACAACCTTGAACAAGTTCCTGAGATCATCGAGTACCTCGAAGCTCTTTAATCTGGCCAGACACCCCAGATGCGCACTACCATTTAAGGCGTGCGCCTTTTTTCAGAACTTCCAAATCGCGCGTCTGCGCTTTGCCTCGCAGCCCTCGTCTTAGTCGTCGGTCTCGGCATCTTCGCCACGAACCGATTGGCCAGCTTCGACTCCATCATCGAAGAGCGGGCGCGCCACTATTCGAACGTTCAAAAGCTTGAAATTCTCGAAACGCTCATCCTCGATATGGAATCGAGTCAACGCGGCTACGAGCTGATCGAAGACGAGAGTTTTCTCAGAGCCTACGAAGACGCCCGCACAGACCTTGCCCAACTCTTAAAAGATCTCGACGTTGGATTCGGCGAGGACACCGAACAGGCTCGAGCGTTCGATCGACTCCAGCCACTTGTTGAAGAGCAGATTCAGATTCTTTCGGGCGCGACGGCGCGCAAGAAAACTGGCAAGGCGATCGCGAAACAAGAGGCGGCATCTCTGGCGGCCCTTTCGAATCGCATTCGAACCATTCTCGTCGGTCTCAAAAAAGTTGAATCTGCAGCCTTGAAGGGCACGATCGACGAAGCTCAAAGCCGCCGGCTTGAGAATCGACTCATTCTTCCTCTCGGTGGAGCGGTTGCTGGCGCCCTCATCGTGGCAGCCTTCTTTTTGTTCTCACGAGAAAGCGAACGCGCTCGTCGATCTAGAGACGAGCTTCAGCGCGCTCGCGAACAAGCAGAAGAGGCATCGAACTTGAAGTCGGCGTTTCTCGCAAACATGAGCCACGAGATCCGCACACCGATGAATGGCGTGCTGGGTCTCGCTGAGCTGCTTTCGAAGTCCGATCTTTCTAACGAGCAACGTAAACAGGTCGACTCCATTCAACGCTCGGCCGTTTCACTGCTTTCTTTGATCAACGGCATTCTCGACCTCTCTAAAATCGAATCCGGCAAACTCGATCTCGAATCGACTTACTTCGAGCTCGAAACGATAGTCACCGATGCCGTCGGGACCGTCGAAATCTTGGCAAAGTCGAAGGCCGTCAAGCTCGAGAGATCCATTCATGCGCAAGTTCCGAAAGCGTTTCTGGGTGACCCGACTCGCATTCGTCAGATCCTGATCAACTTGTTGAACAACGCCGTCAAGTTTACCGAGAACGGTAAGGTTTCTCTCAACGTTCGAGTCAACGGCAAGAAAGACGACCGCGTCTACATCGAGTTCGAGGTTCAAGACGAGGGCATCGGGATGAGCGACGAGACCCAAAAACGTCTTTTCAAAGCCTTTTCTCAAGGCGACGAAACGACGACTCGTCGTTTCGGTGGTACGGGACTCGGGCTCTCGATCGTTAAAGAACTCGTTGCCCTTATGAAAGGCACAGTGAATCTGAGATCGTCCGTTGGCGAAGGAACGACTGTCACCGTCACCCTTCCCCTGTTGCTTGTGGCAAAAACGAGACGGCCTGCAACGCCAACCTCGACCGTTGTACGCAAGCCACTTCCACCGTCTCAGGTGCCAGAAGCCGAGCGACTTAAAATTCTCGTGGCGGAAGACAACCCAATCAACCAACAGGTTGTAAACGGAATGCTCAGCTCTTTGGGTCACAGTCTTAAGTTCGCCAATGACGGAGTCGAAGCGATTGAAAAGATGCTGCACGATTCGTTCGATCTGATCTTGATGGATTGCCAAATGCCCGAGACGGACGGCTACGAGGCCACCCGAGAGATTCGAGCGAAGGGCCACCGTGACGTCCCGATCATCGCGGTCACGGCGAGCGCCGTGCGCGGCGATCTCGAAGCTTGCATCGTCTCCGGGATGAACGATTTTATCTCGAAGCCGATGACCATGGCCGAGCTTGTAAACAAGGTCGAACTTTGGTCTCCGAAAGGCGCGCCGTCGTCGCAGGTTCTGACTTCGAAGATCGACGCTAGCGGAGAGCTGACAACCCTTTCACGAGACGATCAGCAGGCACTTCAAAAACTTTTTACCGAGATGGCGCTTGCCTTCGACGCTCGTGAATTTCAAAACTTGGCCGCAGCCGCGCGCGAACTCACTAAGCTTTGCGACCAACTTGGCCTTCCGCGATTACGGACGGTCGCCCAAACGATTGAAGCCGGTTGGCAGACAGCCGAGCTGCAATCGCTAGAGTTTCAATTCTTACTTCTATCGATTGAATATAATCTGGTTCTTCGCCACCTGAGCCGGGCTCACGACCTTCGCGGTAAAGCTGAATTCCTCACGAACTAACCCACTTAGATTCGCTTGGGCCAGCTCTTAATTGAAAACTAAAAGAGAGCTCGGCGGCTGTTTTTACGCAGCTCATACGACTTTAACATCTTCCCGTTGCCAAGATGAACCCACAGGCGCAAAAGCTTGAAGCCCGGAGGGTCTCTTCATGAACCGACGTGAACTCTTGAAATTTGGTGCAGCCTCTCTGGTCGCCTCTCAGCTGCCACTCTCCCTTCGTGGCGCAGGCAACCAGGCGTGGGCTGGGGTCATGAATGCCGGTAACTCCGATTCTCCTCTCGTCGCATTTTCAGGTGAATTTGCGAACGCAAAATGGATGGGAGACAACGAGGACATGCCCCATGAAATTCTTTGGAACAAGGCCGGCTTCATCTCGAAGTTAGGCGGCTTGCCGAAGCCGACCCTTTCGACCGATCTGATCGTCATCGGCGGTGGGCTTTCGGGTTTGATCGCTGCATATCGTGCCTCACACAAAGACGTCATCGTTTTGGAGCAAGACCCAAGATTTGGCGGCAACTCGAAAGGCGAAATCTTCAAAGCCGAAGGCGGCGCCCGGATGTTTTCACAAGGTGCCGCTTACATCTGTAAGCCGGAGCCAGGCGATGCTTCCGATCAACTGCTGAAAGACTTAAGCCTGAACAATGCCGGTCGAGTTGAAGTTGGTGCGCCGTACCTTCTTGGATCTCTTTTGAATGACGATCTCTGGACTTCAACTGCCAAGTCTTCAGCCATTCAGGATCTAAGACGCGTGGAATCGCGGCTTCGCGAAATCTTTGAAACTGAATTTCCGGACATTCCACTCTCAGGCGACAAAGCCCTCGATGAGAAGACACGGGCTCTCGACTCGATCTCGTTTGAGGTCTGGCTCAAAAAGGAATTCGGCGAGCTTGATCCTTTCGTGCTCGAGTACTTGCAGATGTACGCGTGGTCGTCCTTCGACGCCTCGATCGAAGAACTTTCGGCTGCGCAAGCCCTGAACTTTATCGCTGGTGAAGTCGACGGCGTGTTCGCACTTCCGGGTGGGAACGCGAGCATCGCTCAGCGTCTCTACGCCGCCTTGGTGGCTCGATACGGGCGTGACGCCGTTCGTGCAAACTCGTTCGTTGTCGACGTGAAAGTCCTCAGCGACCGCGTGATCGTTTCGACTTTTGAAAACGGCAAGATCGTAACGATCGAAGCAAAACAAGCTCTCTTCGCTGCGCCGAAGTTCTTGGCAAAAACTTTAATCGACGATTTGGCGCCTGCACTCGCGAAGAGCTTCGGCGACCTTGTCTACCGTTCTTATTTAGTGGCAAACGTACGTCTAAAGACGAACGGCGTTTCGATAACTCCGCCCCACTACGATGTCTTCCGTTTAGAAAGCGCGCCCGCCGACGCGCCAAGTGCGATGAAGCCGAGTTCACGCCCCTACACCGACGTTGTCTTCGCCGACTGGGCCAAGGCTCAAAGTGTCGCAGACCCAATTCTTACGGTCTACCGACCGCTGCCCGCCGATGGCGCAAGACAATTTCTTTTTGCCGAAACCGCGTTCGATAAACATAAAGCTGCGGTCACGGCGGGCCTTGGCCCACTCCTCCAATCCATCGGTCTTTCGACAAACGCGATCGACAGCGTCCGTTTGAGCCGCTGGGGGCACGCAGTGCCACTCGCGCGAAAGGGCTATATCGCAAGCGGAAATCCGCAAACGATTGAGTCTGCGTACGGCAATCGCCTTCAGTTCATCGGTCAAGATGTTTGGGCCAACGCGGCCTTCGAAACGGCGCTTGCGACAGCGGAACGCGCTGTCGCAAGACTTTGAGAATCGTTTCGTAGATTATTTTACGATAAGGGTCTTCAGCGACCAGCTTGGGCCCGACGCCGATTTCTCCTGACACTGAAGCACGTAAGCCATCTCACCTTTGAGGCCGAAGCGTCGCGGTGCGAGCGGCTTACAGCCCTTCGGAATTTCGACGTTCATGTGCATCGGCGCAAGCAAGTTGCCGCCTTTATCGACGGTCCAGAGGTAGATGCGGTTCATCGTTAAGCGCGTAATATCGACGTAAATCGCTGGCGATTTCTTTTCGTCTCCCGCTCCGTAGGTGATCGGGAAGAAGAGCGAGTTAAACACGTAATCATTGATCAGGCTTACGCGATCGATCGCTTTCTGATCGCGTTTATTTGTGCCTGCACCCGTCGTCTTCGCAATCAAAAGACTCTTCGATTGGTAGATGGCCGTCAGCTTTCCATCTTTCATATAGGCTTTCACGAAGCCGAGGAGAGCATCCTGCATGCGAACGGGCTCGCTTCTTTGCGTTGATTCGACTCGTGTACTATCGCCCGCATTCAAGGCCGAAAAGCGAGCTAGCGTACCCGAATAGAAGCTTGAAAGACCCGCTTGAGCATTCTGGACCGGGACGATGCCGTCGAGGTTTGCCACCGCGCCCACTTCCGAGTTCTCGAACGTCTGACCTTGGAAGCTCGTTGGAGCGAGCGTAAACTCACGGTTGATCATCTGCTCAATGCTTGTGAGCGCCGCGGTCTTGTACTGAACAAGCGAACCTTCACCCCAGCGCACAAGAATCCGCAAGACACCTGATGCGAAGTCTTTCGGCGACTGCGTGAGAACCGAAGACAACGCAATGTTTTGGCGGAACGGCAGCTGCATCCGCTGACGAATGAGTTTATCCCAAGCGCCGTTGTCGTACGACCGCGTGACGAGGGTCCACTTCCCGCCGACTTGAACGGGTTGGTAGAAATAGATGCGCGTCTTGTTACGGTTTGGCTCGAACGCAAACTCATCAGGGTTGAGATCCGCATTCGGAAGAAGGCCGACTGTTTGGAACGTCAGCATCCCGATTTTTCCATAAGGTGTCGTTGCAGGCACGATTGATAGCGATTTGATCGCTTGAAGATTGATACCGCCGCCATCTGGTGCTGCATGTTGCTCATTGTCTTCACCGAGGATCGTTTTACCTGACGACTTGATGCGAATCGTCTCTTGGCGACCGAAGATCGGCTTCAAGTCGTGGTTGAGGTACGTGAGCTGAATGAACTCATTCGGCGCTTCACCGCCTTCGGACGAAATGACGTAATCCGACTTCCCGTCGTAGTTGAGATCGACTCGAAACGCGAAGTTCACTGATTTTGCTTCTGGAAGCGTGATCGGCGCTTCTTCAACGAAGGCACCGGACTTGTAACGGACAAACTTCATCGTGAGACCGCGACCGTTCGTGTCTTCAGCGATTTGGTAATAATCCGGGTACGCGTCGGTATCCCGAAGTGAGTTCACCGTTAAGAGAGTCAGCGCTTGAGGGTTCGACGTCAATTGAAGCGGGTATGTCTTCACGTCTTCGTCGTTCTCAAGAGTTCGCGTGAGCACCAACTGCTGTTGGTAGACTTGAGCCGGTAAGTTATCGACCGACACTTTCACTTGAAGGCGCGCCTCACGAAGACCTGTCGTATCGAGGATCGTACCACCGACTTCGACTTCTTTGATCTCGCCCGTTGCCATCGACTCGAAATCAAACGAATTGTAATCGAGTTTCAAGTTCTCGTTCCCGATTTGGAGATCTACCGAGACTTTGGACGCCGGCGACCAATAGTTCTTAGCTTGTAATGCAAACTTGAACTTCTTGTCTTTCATTGTAAACGGGATTTGGTAGACATTCTTAAAGAGAGGTTGAACCACCGGCTGTGGCTTTACCGCGAGTGCTTGAGTGACATCAGTTAAGCCGCGAAGAGCGTACTTCTCACCCCACTTCAAAGGTTTCGCTGACGACGCTAGACGTGCTTGAATTTCGTCGACCGAAATGTTCGGAAGAAGACCTTTCAAGATTGCCGCTTGCGAGGCTACGTAAGGAGCGGCTTGGCTCGTACCATCCATCAGGTCGTAACCTTTGACCGAGAAGATTTTAGGGTCTTTGCCTTTCGGATAGAGGCTCAAGATTTGATCGCCCGGCGCCATCATATCGACGTGGCCACCGTAGTTTGAGAAATTCGCCACTTCGCCTGAGAGTGTGACCGCACCCACGCAAATCACACCCGCGTACGAACACGGAAAGACGGGAGCGGCGGACGTGTTGTTACCTGCCGCCGCGACGATGACGACACCGACGTTGCGTGCTTCCTCGAATGATTTTCTCAAGAACTGTGAATCGGCGCTGACCGGCCAGCCCATTGAGAAGTTAATGACGTCCGCTTTCATTTTGATCGCGTACAAAATCGCTTTTGCCGCGCGATCGGTCATCGAGCGACCCGAGTCTTTTTCGTCCGTCACTTTAATTGGGAGGACTTTCAAGCGATTCGAGACACCCGCGACACCGATCCCGTTACCGACTTCGGCCGCGATGATGCCAGCTACGTGTGTTCCGTGGCCAAGGCTGTCGTCGACGTTGTTGTTCCCGTCTTTACCGGCCGTAAAATTCCAGCCCATACAGTCGCCGACATATCCATTCCCGTCTTTGTCTTGCTTCGGATTAAACGGGATCTTGTCGCCGTCACATTCCGCTTTGTTGATGAGAATATTACTCTTGATATCTTCATGCGACGTATCGAGACCGCTATCGACAACCGCGATGACGATATCGCGCTTCATCTCTTTAGCCATGCGTGAACGGAGCTGGCCAAGGCCGATATCGATCTTGGGGCCCTTCGTATCGTCGGAAATGACTTCCGAGAGGATGTCTTTAATGTCGCGGCGAATTCGCTGGCCACTGAGTTTGAGCGCCCACTGGTAGTTCGCTTAAGGGTCTGTTCTTGGGCCCGATGACTTATCGTTCGAAGGGTACACCGCAGAAAGTGTTGCGACTTGAGGGCGTTCGACACGTTCAACAAGACCGGTTGCCATCAATTTTGAAGTGGCCTCAAATGCGCGGGCCTCATCAGCGAGCGTCACTTCGTAAAGTCGGCGGAAGTAATCACTCTCGAACGAATCAAAGCGCTCAAACTGTGCCGTCGCACCTAGGGTCTGAGCAAGCTGTTTCAAGTCCGTTTGCGACGGAATTTCCTTGAACTCAACGATGAGCTTCGAAGGCGCTGCTTCCGCAACCGCTTTCGATTCTGACGCGGTCGTTGATCGAACTGCGAGAGACCCGTCTTCGCGCCTAGCCGCAGATCGTGCACCGTAGGCACCCGCGATAACGGACGTGATCAGGAGACCAGAGGCAAGAAGTTGAGAAAAATTCTTCTGTGACATGTGCTCGGCTCCTTAGATCTGGTTCAACAACCAGTAGAGGAAGAATTCGCTCTCAGTCATACCCAAATTCTGCTGAACGAAACGCATCGGACCATCTTGTTTGCTGCTGCCGATTTGGCCGAGCGTATCCGAGATGATTTGCGTGTCGCCGTTTTCATCGTTTGTGCGGAACCCCTTGATGCTCGATTGAACGTAGAGGTTTTTAGGACCGCCGATCATTTCGATCAAACCGCGTGAACTTAAGATCGTCTCGACAGCCGAAACCATCTTAAGACCCTGCTTCGACG
>CAJYOV010000355.1 GCA_913776405.1 Pseudobdellovibrionaceae bacterium | reverse complement strand
CCAATTGGATTGCCGTTCGAAAGCAGAATCGGGTACTTCGCTTTATCTGCTTCGATACGGACTGAGTAAATCGCCATCACGTCAGGACGATCGAGGAAGTACGTGATGCGACGGAACGATTCAGCCTCGCACTGAGTGCAGAATGTTCCGCCTGTGAGGTAAAGACCCTCGCACGAGAGATTGCTCTTCGGATCGATTTCGACTTCGATTTCAACTTTGGGTTCGTTGCCCAATTTCGGAATCGTCAGTGTGGTCTCTGTCGCTTCATACTCGCTCGGTGAAAGCGCGCGGCCGTCGACTTTGACGCTCAAAAGTTTCAACTTCTCACCCACGAGAACGAGTGGCGCATTCGGCGCTTTGAGTGATTCGTTTCGCTTAAGCTTAAGAACCGATTTAACGATTGTCTTTTCTTCGTGGAGATTGAAATCAAGCGCAACTTCAGGAATCCAAAAGTCGGGCTGGCGATAATCTTTCAACTGGATTGAAATTGGAGCGGCGTCTTTCATGTTTGCATTGCCTCCGGCAAAACGCGACAAATACCTGTTTGCGCGTTTTATGAAGAGACAACCCTAACAAGCCCAAAGGGGGGATTAAAGGCTAATTTGCTCGAGCTTTTCCCAAACTCCGGGATTCATGAGATCCGAGCCTATAAGCATCACTGGGGTGTCAGTCTCGCTGCCTTTTCGACGCCGTACGTCCGAAGGAATGGAGCCCGAACCACCATGATTTTCGATCCAGTCTCGACGGATTGCGAGCGAGTTGCTGACGAGAAGCTGTTGAGACTCTTTTGTCGATTTCTTGCCTTGAACGTAGTTTGAGTATTCGTAGGTCGAGAGAACCTTGGGCCCGTCGGACTTCGCGTTTCGCGTGAAAACCTGGTAACCGACCGTGCGTACATAACGGTGTTTGCGCTTTCCCGGTTCACGGCTTGTGAAGATGATATCGAGTTCATCTTTCTCAAAACGTTCTTCGAGTTCGCTTAAGTCATAAACATTGAGTTCAACGAGATGAAGTTTCGGGTTCGATAACGCCTGCGCGCAGAAGCTCGACGCCAGGCCGCTTAAGCCTTCGAGTGTTCCGATCGTGATTTGGGTCGGAGTGCCGTCGCCCTTAATTTGTTGAAGCGACTGCGTGAGTTTTCGAGAGTTTCGGAAGTAGGTGTCTGCAATCTTAAAGGCGATCGGTGTCCAACCGGATTTACGACGCTCGGTACGGTCGAGGAGAATGACCTCGAGCTCTTCTTCGAGCCGCGACACGATCCTTGAAAGCTGAGGCTGACTCAAGCCCACGTGCGAAGCCGCGTTTGAGAGGTTTTTGTAGTGGATCGCCTTACTAAGAACCGAAAGTTGCCAGTGGATATTGTCCATGTCAGAGCCTCCCGCGAGAGTGAGTCGATGCCCGTATGTATAAACGGAATATTAAAATGCGCACTATGTATTTAACAAATGGGCTCATGGCTCAATAGTTTAAGTTGTTTTTTACATGCTCCTGCGGGCGAAACGCCTACAGGAAGGCGGATTTAGAGCCAGCCAGGTTTCCAAAATCCTCTAAGAAACGACTCGCAGAAACGACTCGCTCAGAAGCGGAGACACGATGACTTCAAAACTGAATTCAAAGCTGAAGCCCTTCTCGAGAGTTTGGAAGACGGGCGCACTCACGCTTTTCGCATCGGTCTTACTGGTTTCTCTCACGGCGACAACGGCGCAAGCTTCAGGCTTTAGCTGCATGAGCGTTGACCGTACAGAGCGTATGGATCTCTTCTTCGATTCGCTCGAAGACGGTTCACAAGCCACTCGTCTCGTGATCTTAAATCCAAACGTTTCGAAGCGCCGCCAACATGTCGCAACCTTCAACGCCGCTGATGGTCTCCTAAGAACAGAAGGTCGCTCGGTTGAAGCTGTCGTCGACACCTCGTTCCCTGAGTCTTCGCGTAAGGGCGAGCGTCTCGGCGGCACAACGCTCGGCGCACTCTCGATGGTGCGTCTCGAGATCGATGCACAAGAACACCTCTTCGCAGGTAGGACCTTCGCGGCCCAGGCCACTTACCTGAAGTCCTCAGGTGAGGTTCTCACTCAAGACTTCGACTGCCTCACCTTCGACGGTCTCAACGCACCCGAAGAGCTCGCTTTCTACTAAATTCGAGCAAAAGCTTGTTTCATCCGCGCTCTTTGGTAGCCTCAGGGCAGAGATGGCAAAACAAGCGAAACGTCGAAAAATCGGTCACTTAGAATGCATTGAAGTCCTCGGCGAAGAGTCGGGC
>CAJYOV010000354.1 GCA_913776405.1 Pseudobdellovibrionaceae bacterium | reverse complement strand
CCCTTTTCGTAGACGTCGAGCGAATAAACAAAGTGCGCATCGGATGAGCGGCGGGCGTCAACAGAGCGGCGAAGAATTTGGTATTGGCTGTAGTCGGGCACCATCCAGGCGAGTTTCTCATCGAGATCCTCGTCGAGGCCCACTTTTAGATCACGGAAGCTTTTCATGCTTCAAGACTCCTAAAGTGTCGAGCGAGCGGTTACCAAAACTGAGCGAAGGCTCATAGGTCATGGCTGAGCTAACGCTCGCTAATAATGATTGAATCGGAAACCTAACATGGCTTAACTATTCGGACACTATGAAGAAACTACTTTTCGATATCATGATGCCTTTGCTTCCGAAAAACGATCTCAGCCATGCTGTTGGCAAGTTCGTTCATAAGCCGCTTCCTGGTGCTTTAGGTCGCAAATCGGTCGAGTGGTTCGCCAAGTATTACAACATCAACCTCGACGAAGCTGAGCATCCGATTACGCATTATAAAACGATCGGCGATCTGTTTATACGGAAGCTTAAAGCGGGCGTTCGACCGATCGGCGAAGGCGTCGTGCACTGTGCCGACGCGATGATCAATGAGGCTGGGCCTATCCAAGATCTCACTCTGATCCAAGCGAAGGGCAAGCTCTACACCGTCAATGAACTCGTAGGCGGCGGGCCTTACACGGATGTCTTCGAGGGCGGCGCGTTTGCGACGTATTACCTTTGCCCAACGGATTACCACCGTGTTCATTCGCCGGTCGATGGCGAGATTCTTTGGCTCAATCACCTTCCCGGCAAGATGTGGCCAGTAAATGATTGGAGCGTGAATTCCATCGAAAATCTCTTCGGCATCAACGAGCGTGTCGCGCTCGTCATTCAAACTCCGAAGGGGAAGGTTGCGCTCGTCATGGTTGCGGCAACCAATGTTGGCAACATGTCTATGACGGTCGACGAAACGATCTCGACAAAATACCGCCCGAAGAATCGTAAGCCGCTTCAGAAGTCTTATTCACCTCCACTTCCAATCAAGCGCGGCGACGAAGTCGGCATCTTCCATATGGGGTCGACGGTCGTGATGCTCTTTGAAAAAGGCGTGCTCCCGGTTGATCCGATTTCGATGAAAAATAAGGTCACGCGAATGGGCGCCTCTGTGACGGGCGAAACGCCGTAATTGGGCGCCGGCTACAGGGAGCACCAGGCTCAAAGCGCCGTTATTTGAGGTGGCAGCCGATGCCACGAGCCTTTTTTGCGCCCCAGTCTTGCAACGCCTTCCGTATCTGGAGGGCTTTCGATGAACTTCGCATTTCGCTCGTTCCTGCTTTGGGCGTCTTTGGTCTCAACCCTGAGCGCGGTTAGCTCGACGGCCAGTTATGCAGCCGCGCCTGGCGCCGAAGTCGATATCGAAGCGCAGATCGAGCAATCCCATATCGCAATCGCTGGGCGTCTACTCACAGAAGCAGAGCCGGGCGCGACCGTACAGATCGTCTCTCGGCTTTCACGGCTAGACGGCGCTCTCGAAGGCCATTTCTTCGGGCATCGTTTGTCTGAGCGTACGCAAGTTGATCTCGTCATGCTTGCGAAGTCGCAGCTCGAAATGCGAGCGGAAATTGAAAACGAAATTCCCTCTCTTCTCTTGAAGGCAGCTCTCCCGCAGACAAGTGACGAGGCGAAAGCCGTAGCGGATCACGCACGCGCCTCGCTTGCGATGAACCGCGCGCACTTAAAGGAAATCGCCGAGAACATCAAACTCATCGAAGAAGTGCTTAACGATCAGCACGTCGATCAGAAAACATTCCGTCTCAACGACGATGTGGTTCAGAGACTTCGCTCGATTGAAATGGTTGAATCTGTTCGCGTAGCCGATGGGTCGACTCTACAGGCCGTCTTGAAGCGGGTAGCGGAGATCGATGCCTCGGGCAACAAAGGTGTCGCGAGCGTGCGTATCTTTAAAGCGCCAAAAGCTCGTAAAGCGACAGGCCCAATCGTTATTGATTTGAAAACCAACAACCCGCGTTTACGTTTCTCACTCGAAAAGCCAAAGACCTGCCGAGACTCATTCTAAGCTCCGCCTTTGAGGAATTTACCGGGTGCCGAAGCTGGTTAGGACTTCAGCGCCGATAAAAGCGAGGCCGGGGCGCAGGTCCGAAGGGCACAGAGATTGGAGATATTCGGAACCGATTGACGAAATTGGGGCCGAACCCGCCCGGAGGATGATTTCGATGCGTAACCGTTTAAACGCTCTTTTGACTTGCGTGCTTGCAGCTTCAGTCTTGGCAGCTTGCTCACCTTCAACCCAGTCCGTACAAGAGGCGACTCCTGTAAATACAGGAACACTCGAGTCTGAGACACAGTTCGGTGCATTGAACTTGTCGTCGGCGCAACGTGGCCAACAAGTCTATGTCGCATCGGAAGAGCTTCGCATGCGCACAAGCCCTGAAGTTCGCGAAGACAACATCGCGCACTCAGCGCGCATGAACGACAAACTCGAAATCGTTAATCCAGCTCCAATCGGAAAAAACAAATTCATTCAAGTTCGCGTTCTCGAATCCAAAGATCGCGAATTGATCGGCAAGACTCTTTACACGGCAGCTGATTACCTCGACTCGAAACCCGTTCAGCGTATGTCGGGCTCGACTTCGCAATCGGATTCGAAGTACTTCGTGATCACGAACGTTGCGACTGAAATCGTGCGTTTGTACGAGCGTTGCCAAGCGCCTGAAACATGCCAAAACAAAATGGTCATGGAGTTCAAAGCGACGGTTGGTAACAACTCAAAAGAGATGCGCTCAGACGTTGGCGTTTACAAAGTGACAGGCTGGACAAAGTTCTACCAGTCGGGTCCTTACGCGGGTTACTACCGCCCAGGTTACCCAGAGCTTCCAAAAGCAAACCAACGTGATGCGTGGTTAGGTCGCGCGCGCCCAGAAGGTTTCAAAGGCCCTCGTGGTGCGTTCGGTTGGTACACGGCAATGGTTGGTCCGAACCCGCACGGGCAGTGGATGCACGGCACGATCGGTTGGGGTGCAGATAAAGAGAAGTTCGTTCGTTTCCAAGACTCGTTCTTGGGTTCGATCGTCGATATCTTCGCAGCCCTCGGTTCGCACGGTTGCACACGCATGAGTAACGAAGCGATCGCGTTCATGCGCGCAAAGCTTCCGGTCGGTGCGACGTACATCAAGATCTACGCTCGTGAGGCGCTCGCGGATCCATCGCGTGCTGGTTACCCAACGGCAGATCAACGCGGTCGTTTCGATTACATCTTAACGAACTTGGGCCCAGGTCAGACGAACACACGCCACGACATCCCTTCGCGTGAAGCGGTTCTCGCAGCCGGCACTCCGCAAGCAAACTGGATGGAAGAAGGCACGTTCTCTTACGACCAGACTCCAGATGCGCAAAAGGGTGACCACTACAAACTCGGCGACAAATCGTTCCGCGGCGTCTTCTACGTTGACCAAGGTACGATCTCTGCGGACTACCAACACCCGCAGCACGAGAAGCTCGGCATCGGCGGAGCAAGCGGCGGCTTCCCGTCATTCGTAAAAGCGGGCGCAGTTTTGCCTTAAGAATCGGCAAATCGACGGCGAGGGCCCCCTAAACCCTCAAAATCTTTAAAAAGGCTCTCTCCGGAGGGCCTTTTTCATTTGCCCGATGAGGCACTTTTAGATAGAAATGATCGCTCGACTCGGGGAGTGGCGCAGTCTGGTAGCGCATCTGGTTTGGGACCAGAGGGTCGCAGGTTCGAATCCTGTCTCCCCGACCATTTTCAAATTCCAAAAAATCTGAAAAATTTAAAAAACGTAAGTCTTCAAAAGGCTTATTTCCCTAGGGGACGAGAGAATTTCGATTCATCGAAATGTCGCGAATGCTCGCGATATTTCGCGAGTTTGCTTCCAATTTGCTACCAGAAAACGGCGTCCGAAAGAGCACCATTTTTTTGAAAACCCTTATTCCATGCGGCTTTCACGGCATTCTTGACGATCACCGGAAGCGAGTGGAAGCAGCCGCCCGAATTTCGCCGGATTTACTCGATCCCCGGACTCGTATCATCGCTAGTTTTGTATTCGGCTCAGCTCTCTCTTTGCGTTCCCACCTCCCACTTAGACGGGAGGTGGGAACGCAAAGAGAGAGCCACGCGCGCACACCGCTTAGGCCACCGATTTTCAATCGGTCACCGAAGCGGGCCGGAATCAGGAGTTTGAATTTTAAAATTAAGAAAGATGAAGACGGGGAAGAACGAGATGAAAGAAGAGAATCAGAAAAAGAGTGAAGCGAAAAACCAAAATGAAACTTTTGAGAATCGATATTTAAGACCACGAAGTGGACCGAATCTAAATTCTCAAAAGCCGATTTCTTATCCGCCAGGATTTAAACCGAAAGCGGTCACTGGTCAGACCACAACCATATCCCGACCTCAGAGTTTGAATCCCGACCTCAAAGACTTAAACCCCTCGCGACCGAAAGTCGTCGCGCATATGAAAATGACAAACGCGGATTTAACTTCCCTAGTTGCTCACCAGCAAGTGTTGAGCTGGGAAGTTAAATCCGTCTTAATCGCTCCGTCATTCCATTTAGTCGCTGTTGTGTCTTGCCCTTCGCTCGACTGAAGAGTTTTGCATTCACCAAAATGGCGTAAGAGACTGAAGGTTGGTCAATGTGTCTGCGTGAAAAAATACCCCCACGCAGACGCTTATGTCGTTAAAGTCGACCCCGACTTTTGATGACCAACTTTTGCTGGAATTGAGTCCTCTGATGTCTGCGGAAGTGAGTTTCGCAGACGCGTCCACAAGGGATCACAGCGTTCGCAATTCTGCTGTTTCTCGAAATTTTAAACGGGCGAGTGCTCGTTGTCGTCGCCGGACTGTATGCGGTGTTCAACCGGAGTTTCAGAAAGGCTCGTGAGGGTTGTATGCCTAGCTGGTATCAGAAGCTCTTAAAGAACTTCTGATAGCGCGAATTGGAAATGCTGCTTGCTTGGATCGCTCTGCGACCGAAACGCATTTCCACTTCGCCTTCACAGCTGCGATCTCTCGGAGCTCTCGCTTAGATGGCTCATGTGCATTCGCCTGAATGGTATCAGAGGCTTGATCGGAGCGTCGATACTGCGAAGGAAGACTGCCAGGCTTTATGCATAAAGCTTTTAATCGATCGTTGAATTTACCAGGATGCGGTTGAGAAGGCGAAGGCGGTCGGACGCGGTGGAGTGCTCGATGGTGATCTGCTTTGAGCGCTCGATAAAGCTCGTTCAACAAGCGCGGCCAGCGACAAGGTGACATTAGGTTTGTGAATACTCGTGGAACTTTTGGAGCTGGTTGATTCTGTCGCGTGCTGCCGCGTTCCTGCAGTCTTTTAATCGAGCAAACTCTACTGTGTAAAACTTCTCCTCGAACTGAGAACGCTAGACCGTTAGACTCCTCACAAATTCGAGGATAAAATAAATGAAAACAGTTTTTATTTCCGCTTTGATGGTCGCAGCCTCTCTAGGCTCTTTTGCAAACGCTAAGTCTGCCTATGATCGTGACTCTGTCAGTTTGACTCCATGCCGCGGATATAACCATAAGGATCCAGCAGACTGCCTAGTAATCAAAGTCATGGGCAGCGACACAGGCGTAATAAAAGAGATTGATGCCTACCTTACTAAAGCTGGCGCGTTGGAAACGGGAAGTAACGGCTCTAAAAAGCTTCGTGGAGGCCGCTTAGAAATCGGCTCTTTCAGTGACACGATGGATATTAAAATTAAATCTGCCGAGTTCGTTGAGATGAGAGCCGGAACCACAACTGATTCGGCTCTCGGCCGAATCAACACCGTCTTGTTTAAGGGCACCACTGCGAAAGCCCTTCTGAAAGCAATGGTCAAGGCTGGAGCTAGCGTGGAGATGCACCCGACTGCATACGAAGTGCGCGGCTCTCTTGTGAAATGTTCTTACACACGAAATGTCTGGGGGCATGCATGTGAACTTAAGCTTGTGTCCACGGCTGAAGGCCCGTTCAGTCCGTAGGCGCTACAGCTAGGGCGTTGGAATCAAGAGGCCTGTCTGCCTCTCAGTGAGAGGCCTTACTATTTGCAAAGAAGATTCGAACGCAGCTGTAACCATCATTCCGTCCTGAATCACTTTTTACCTTGTCGACCGACAGTCACGAAGGCTCGCGAAAGCGGGCCTTTTTCATTTAGGAATGGAGCGTTTGCGGTGGTCAGGAAGGTTCTCTCAGAAACGAGAGTTCCTGAACCCAGCTTTTGATGGCCTTACTCAGGCAGTCGAACGCACAACGTCCGTGAGGGATGAACGCGTTTGCGATTTTGCTTTGTCTTGAGATCTTAAATGGGCGAGTGCTCGTTGTCGTCGCCGGATTGTACGCGATCTTCAACCGAAGTTTCAGGAAGTCTTGTGAGGGCTGTGTGCCGAAATGGTATCAGAAGCTCTTAAAGAACTTCTGATAGCGCGAATTGGAAATGCTGCTTGCTCGGATCGCTCTGCGACCGAAACGCATTTCCACTTCGCCTTCACAGCTGCGACCTCTGCGAGCTCTCGCTTGGATGGCTCATGTGCATTCGCCTGAATGGTATTAGGGGCTTCTGAAGAGCTTTTTTAAAGATTCTTCTCGTCGAGCGCGCTCGAAAGTAGAGTCACTAGCGAGCTTGGGAAGACGAGTTGTTGCTGAGTCACGCCGCCCATGCGCGCGGGCACGGAACGGGCGTTTTAGAGAACCGGGTTACTAGCCAAAGAAATCGCCGTATATGCCCACGCTCGAGAACTAAGAGCTAGTTTGAGGAGCAGTGGGATAAACTAAATCAATTACCTTCAGACGCAAGAGCGAGATTCACATTGATGCATGACATTCTCTCATCGAGCGACGCGTTTGAAACTGCGCATTCATAAGCTCTATAGATGCTCCGACTTGAGTTAACGGATCCTCCGATTGAGGTCGCGTAGCAGGCGACAGCATCTGGTGTCGAGCGATTGTCGCAGTCAGATTTGAAATGGTGAACTAAACGGCGGCTCCATTCGTCGTAAGACATGTTTGCGAACCCGCTAACGATTCCGTCTCTGAAGCATGCGAATTTTGAGTCATCTCTGTGAAGTCCCTTGCAGGACGTGTAAACTGAATAGCTAAACTCGATGTACTCTCGTGGCAGATAAGATTTTGCAAAGGCGTTCTCAACACAGTCTCCGCGAATGCCAGATGGCAACCCTCCGCAAAGCTCTACGAATTGATTCAGAACTTCTTGCTGCAGTCTTGTGACTCCGTTTTTACGTACTGAGTTTTTCGCAGCGATCGCCTTTTCAAAGCACGTAACTCGAAGAGTATCATTTGGTAGGAGACGGCAATCCCAAAGATATCCTACTTCCGTCATCTCACCGGACACTTGCGTGTAGCAGACAGCTTTTTGACCAGTGGTCGGCATTCTCGAGCAAACCTCTAGGGGTGATCTGTTTGTAGCTTCTGCGTTTGATATAAAAACGAACGATAGAAATAAACTCGCGATTAGCAAATGCATTTTCATTGGTTATCTCCGGGAAAAAAGGCCTTCGAATTAATTCTGAACGTATTTAACAGCGCAATCCGAGATCATCACGCTCCAGTCAGAGTCACCATAAACGATTGAAGCGTCGCCGATTCCGCAGGTGCCGAAACGTACTCCGTTCTCTGGTGTAATTGAAACGATGATCGCCGGCTCTTTTTCGCCGCGCGGATGCTGCATGAATGTTGCGACCGCGCCCATTTTTATTTCAGGTCGCATCTTTAACTGATTATTGATTACTAGGCGGCCGCTTTTTGCCTCGGCGCTCGCAATGTATGAGATGTCTTTTTTGCCGCCTGAAAACTCCTTTACTGAACACTCGAGCTTTGCGGTTAGGGAGACAGAATTTTCTGTCGAAGCGATTGCCGTTGAGGTTGCCGCTACGAGTGCGAAAATGAGTGCCGTTTTCATGTGAACCTTTCGATTTAAGAGTTGATGCATCCTAATGGCGCAGCGCGGCGTGTTCGAGCTAAAATTGGTCAACAAAACGCCGATAATGTAGTCGTCAGAGAAACGTTCGAGCCTTAAATAAAGGAAATCAATCGTGAAACCTGTTTTTGAATATCAGAGCTATCGGGGTTACCTGCTTGCCTACATTCGCGCCCAAGGCAAAAACGGGCGGGGCATTCGCGCAAGAATGGCTGAGGCCATGAACTGTCAGAAAGGTTTCCTAACAAAAGTCCTCGGCAGTGCGGAAGCGAGTCATTTGAGCCTTGAGCAGGCTGAACGGCTGAGTGCTTACTTGAAGCTAAACAAGGAAGAGACCCAGTACTTCCTTCTTATGATTCTGTTTGCGCGCGCTGGAACAGAAACGCTCAAGGCAAACTTCAGAGATCAGATGAAGGTCATTCTGAATCGGCGCTTGGCTATCAAGGCCGACATGGAAAGCCGTACGCTTCTGTCTCCTGAAGACCATATGAAGTACTACAGCCATTGGTATTTTGCAGCGATTCGCGTCGCGGTCTCGATCCCAACTCTGCAAACTCGAGATGCACTGGCTGCTGCTCTAACTCTTCCGGTAGAGACAGTGTCTAACGCACTCGAGTTCTTAGTTTCGAGAAATTTGGTCGAGCGCAAGGGAGATCGATTTCTTCATTCAACAAAGCAACAGGTTCTGCTCTCAAGCGATCACTCCATGGTTACCCGCAATCACTCGAACTGGCGACTTCAGGCACTCAAATCTCTAGACTCAGAAAAGTCGCACGATTTGCACTACTCGTATGTCGTTACACTCTCACATCAAGATGCGCTGCAGATTCGCTCGTTTCTCGTGGACGCAATCAAAGAGGTGCAGGCTAAAGCGGCACCATCGAAGGAAGAGACGCTTTATTCATTCTGTCTTGATTACTTCGAAATTCTAGAGCTTAAGAAGGCTGTCTAATTTCTTTACGATTCGCCGATTAACGTCAGCTCTGCGGAGAGCGACTGACTCCAGGTCAAACGAGACAATCTGGGTGAATTAGCGACTGGGTACAGACTTGGCATCGTGTTGCCCTCATGCATCTCTTCAAATTGCTTCTAAGTTTAATCTGCCTTGCGCTTTCTGCTCATGCCCAGGGCGTTGATTCCCCGGACCGCGCCATTTGTAGAGCTGATTACGGAACGCTAGAGCGATGCAGACTAGCCACCGTGCCACTTCTAAAGGATTCGACGCCCTCGATTAAAAAGGACGATCTGAGAGGCGGGCAAATCAAGTCATTGGATGATCGGATTCCGTTACCAGTTCTGCTTCGATCGTCTCGTGGAGAAATGCTGAATACTCTCAAGTCTCGGAAAGCGGGCCCAGGCGACGGGAGCGGCGGTGGAACAGGCGTCCAATTCAATCGCGGCCAGTGTCCGATCTTTCTCGACTTGCTCATGCTGCACCCTGAGATTGCTTCGCGGACCGACCGGATCATCGGGCGCGATTGCGGGTTACCTGAGGAAACCTATCCAGAATTTGAAGGCCTAAGAGCGTCGGACAAGCAGGCAATCGAGCGTGCCGTCGAGCTTATCGAGCGAGCTCAGGCCAAAGCGGCTGGAGCGGTGGGCCGTAAGCGAGCGGTCGAGCCATTCTTGAATAATCTGAAGACTGCACTCCGTGAGACCTCGTTTTTGCGCACGTCACATCTCTTCGAAGTCCTGGGCCGCTACGTAGCTCCAGAGGGTTTCGAAAACCGAAATGCTTACGTTGGTACCGTAGCTTTATACCTTCCTCAATACGGTGTCTTAATTTCCTCGCCGGCCTGGGACAGCTACGATCGTGAATCGCAAGCTCTCATTCTTATTCACGAGGCCCTTCGTCAGTTTCAAATCTCATCGATCGAGGATCTCAGTGATCATGCGTTACAGTTGATGGTTGCGCATCTGGCTGAGCGAGATTTCGACATCGAGGCTTTCACGGCGATCCTTTGGACTTCAGAGATGGTTGCGCTTCGTTATTCGATCCAAGCTGGCTATGAGCGGACAAATGAGTCTGACCGTCGGCCTGAGGTGGCGAACATACTTAAGGCGCTCAGAAAGCGCGATGACGCCGTATGGAGCGAGCAAGCCTGGCTAGCGAACCAGGCTTTCGCTAAGGCCGGCCCAGCCGATAAGAGAGCTTTGATCGAAGCTCTCATCAAAGCTAAAATTCTACGAAGAATAAAGTGGAAGACACGGAATTAGGCAGGCTCGGGCGGGGGTTTGAGACTGCGAGCTTAAAGAAGCTACTTCCAAGAATCTTAAACACCTCAC
>CAJYOV010000353.1 GCA_913776405.1 Pseudobdellovibrionaceae bacterium | reverse complement strand
CTCAAGCGAACTCGTCCGTCACTTCACAGAAAAAACGCGGCCTCCTAATTTTGAATCTCGGCACTCCCGATAGCACAAAGCCTGAGGATGTCGGTCGTTACTTAAAGCAGTTCCTTATGGACAAGTGGGTGATCGACATTCCGTGGCTCTTGCGCTGGTTTTTCGTAAACGTATTGATTGTGCCGAAACGCAAGTTCGCGTCAGCGGAGGCGTACGAAAAAATCTGGACTCAGCGTGGTTCGCCTCTTCTTTTTCACTTGAAAGATCTCGCGCGCAAGGTCTCTCGCTTGCGCCCGGATCTGAAAGTCGCGATCGCCATGCGCTACGGTTCACCTTCGGCGAGCACGGGTCTGAAAGAGCTCGCTGATTGTGACGAAGTTCTCGTGTTTCATCTTTACCCTCAGTACGCGGAGAGCTCGACACGTTCGTCACGTGAAGAATGTGAGCGCGCGGTTCGCGAACTGGGTTTGAAAATGAAACTCTCCTTCGTGAAAGATTACTTCGAGCATCCTGAATTCATCGAAAGTTTCGCGGATGTCGTGAAGCCCGTCTTGGATCAGCAAAAGCCGGATCACCTTTTGATGAGCTTCCACGGCCTGCCAGAACGCCACGTAAAGCGCACGGACCTCTCAGGCGGGGCGCACTGTCTAGCGACAAAATCTTGCTGCGATACGATCACGCCAACGAACCGTGACTGCTACCGCGCGCAAAGTTACGCAACCGCGCGCGCACTTGCGCGAAAACTTGAACTTTCGCCGGAGCAGTATTCGGTTTCGTTTCAGTCACGTCTTGGACGCACACCGTGGATCCAACCGTTTACAGATGTGCGTTTAGACGAGTTGCCAAAGAAGGAAGGTGTCAAAAACCTCGCTGTCGTTTGCCCGTCGTTCGCCGCCGATTGCCTTGAGACGCTCGAAGAAATCGGCCTCCGCGCTCGCGAACAATTCCTCGAGGCTGGCGGCGAGAAATTCACCGAAATCCCGTGCCTCAATTCCAACGACCGCTGGGCCGCAGGCATCGCTAAAATGTCAGCCGAGTTCGGCTTTTAAGCCCATCTGTTCGCTGGCAGCGAGTAAGCTTCAAATCAGAAAAAGCTCATTTGCCCTTTAGGCGTCTTCGCTTGCGTCACCCACGGTTTAAGATTCGTGCCGCAGACGGTGTTCATGCGGTCGATGAAGTGATTAATGAGTAACGGCGCCTGAATATCGTCAGGCTGATGCACGAAAAATTCGAGTTGAGTAAGACCAAGCTTGAACCAGCTTGAAAGCCTGTGAACCCATGCTTCAATGCGCGTGAGATCCGTTTCGTGGAGGCGCCCGAGGCTCTCGGGGCTATTTCCGATAAAACGAATCAAGACCCGTGACGAGGGAAGCGACGTATGCAAGACATCTCTGCGCCCGGCTACGTCGGTGATTACAACATGCGCGTTCAGCGAACGCAGTAGATCGTAATAGCGCGGCACGAGGAGATGATCGTTAAAGAACGACGGGTGTCGCACCTCGACCGCGACGGGAAGCTCTTTGGGAATTTGTTCGAAGAGCGACCGCAATTGAGTCGCTTCGCTGATTGAAAATGTAGGCGGCAACTGAAGGAATGAAAGCCCCAACCGATCTTCAAGGCCCATGATGGCGTGCACGAACTCTTGCACGAGTTTTGGATCGTGGCCAAGCGGTTGGCGATGCGAGATCTCTTGAAGAAACTTAACGTTGAATTTAAAGCCTTCCGGCGACGACTCACGCCATTTAGCGATCGTTTCCGAACTCGGCGTTCCGTAGTGAGTCGTGTTGAGCTCGATCGAGTTAAACTGTTCGGCGTAACTCCGTAAAAATTCTTTTGGCGGCGTACCGGGGGCGTAGACGGAGCCGACCCACGACTTCACACCCCACACGGGAGCACCGACACCGATTCGCACCTGAGTTTCGGATGCTTCACGGAGCGCGACCCACGTTCTTGGGTCGTCGTCAGGCAAGCTGAAATCAATCGTTGGAAGAAGCGAGGCGCCGACCTTACCGAAATCCAATTTAACGTCCTGTGCTCAATCGGCTGGTCGCGCTCAGGCCTTGATCCTTCGTGCGGTCGAGACTCGAACGAATCGCGCGGTTCAACATTTCGGCGTCGAGCGGCTTTCTTAAAAAGGCGCTCAAGACGCCTGACTTCAAATGCTCGTGCGGTTCATCACGATTAAATCCAGTCATCAAAATGACGGGGAGCTCGATCGAACTCAAATTACTCGTTTTCAAAAGTTGCGCAAGTTCAAGGCCCGTTGTTTCCGGCATCGAATCGTCAGTCACGACAAGATCGATCTGGTCGCCCCTTGAGCGGATGATGTCGATCGCTTCTTTCGCACTCGTCGCTTTTAAAACCGAGTAACCGAAAATTTGAAGCGTGTCTGAGATGATTTCGGTCAAGTCGGCTTCATCATCTACGACGAGGATTGTCTCTGTACCGCCTTCCAGAGAAATTTCGTCGGGCGAAGGTTCAGAGGCGGACGCTTTCGGCGAAGAAAAACTCGCAAGCGGAATTGTGACAACGAACTCTGAGCCTCGTTTGAGTCCCGGCGTGACTTCTATGCTGCCAAGGTGCGAATTGACGATCGCCTGCACGACGGAAAGGCCCATGCCCGTGCCTTCTCCGATCGGCTTCGTCGTGAAGAAAGGCTCGAAGATCTGAGATTGAATTTCGGTCGCGATGCCGAGACCCGTGTCGCGCACAAGAATTTGGCAATAGTCACCGA
>CAJYOV010000352.1 GCA_913776405.1 Pseudobdellovibrionaceae bacterium | reverse complement strand
GATCCGCCCACGCATGCGCTGCTTGCGGTGCGATGAAAGCGAGACTCAAAGACAAGAAGAGACTAGTTTGCGCACAACGTTTCATGACATTAGTCTCGCGCAATTCTGGCAGGGGGCAAAGCCAGCCTAGACCAGTCTAGTTGAGCCTTAAATTAGAAGTAAGCCGCCATGTCTAAAGGCATATTGAATAAATGAGAAAAACTGCGTTCAAAGCTAAAACGATCACAGCTCTTATCATCCTCTCGCTTATAACTACCGCTTCAATCAGTCTCGCATGCTCAGCGGCTAAGTCGAATCGCGCAACAAAAGCGCAGCTCAAGAAATTTCAAGTGGGAGCGCCTCGTACGCCTGCTAACGAAATCTCGAAATTTGCAGAGTCGACGCCGCTTCTCGAATCGAAACTTGGCAATTTGCTCCTCGAATACCGAGGGCCTTCGACCATAATCAGTTTTCCCGCCATCATTCAAAAAAGTGACTATCACCCTTTTGGAGACGGGCAAAGTAACGCCAAACTCACATTCGGAAATCATTGGCCGTCGCAAGGTTTCCCAATCATCGGAATTGAAGAAGAAAAAGCCGGAAAGAAAAGTCGCCGCTATATCTTCCATCCGACTCTGAAGGTCACGAGCTACAAAGAAACTGATCTCCAAGACGGTTGGTTCAAAGTTCAGCCCGAGGGTTGGTCCGATGCCTTCTATCTTTCATTCAACACGTCTGTTCGTTCGGTGAAGTCTATGGTCGAAGGTATCCCGCAAACACTTAGGACTTTTTCGGGCGGACGAACAGCACCGAATGTTGCTGGAATTCCGAAGGGTGCGGGCAGCGAAGGCTTTAAGAATCTCGGCGACGGTTACAACGCCGAACCTTGGTATGCCGACAGCGTTCACGGGCGATTTCCGAATGCAAACGGCGAACTCACAGCACTCGGTGGAGTTCTCACCTGGGGGATCGTCGACAAAAAGGTTGGCCCTTTTAAAAACCTGTATACGTGCTTCGAACCGCGAGACGTTCAGAAAGAGAAAACCACAGGAGCTCCGAGCGGAGCGGGTTGGCATCACATCGGCGACGCAGCCGAAACTTTGCTAAACTCTCTTGAGACGGCATCGCTCCCAGTGGCTGTCGTACGCACGCAATCTTTCGGTTCTTCCGCCTACGGTTTCACAGAGTCAGTGACTGCGACGTGGCTCAACACTGACGAGGCGCTCATCAGCACTCAAGGTACATTTCACTGGTATCTGAATCCCTACGAGAAAAGCGTTTGTACTGAAATCTGGGTGCATAACTGCGTCCCTTCGCTCACGAACAGTTGGGGCTTCAACTGTCAGTGATGTTTGACGCGCGGGGTTTCAAAAAGGAGCCTGGCACCTTCCGAAATCTCCGTCTAAAGATTCGTCGGAATTTTGGGGTTTGGTTTTCTCGGTGTGGAACGGTGGTTGGGAGCGGGTCGGGGATTCAGGACGATGGTAAAGATGTCCGGTAAAAACTTTCGACAGTTCGCTAGGCTTTGGTTTGTTCGAATCGTGATGAGTGTTAGAACTTTCTGAACTTCTTGAGTGTTTTCATGGGCTCACCGATGAAGTGCCTATGAGTCAAACACAGTATTACGTCTATCATGCGGGTGAACAAATCGGGCCATTCTCGCTCGAAGAGATTGCATCAAAAGTCCACGCCAAAGAAATCGAGATGAGCGATTACATCTACGATGATCTCGTGAAGGATTGGACGATTCTCGTGGCATTCCCATTACTTCAAGAAGCGATGGCGAAGATTAAGCCGAACGCTCCAGTGCCGACGCCGACGCCCGCGACGGCACCTCTCAAACCAGAGACGACGAGTGACGAGTGGTTTGCACTTAAAGGCGATCTTCGTTTTGGCCCATTCGCTTACACGGAAATCGTGCGGTTACTTCAAGACAAGTCGATGTATGAGTCAGACTACGTTTGGCGCATGGGCATGAGCGAATGGCAAAAGATTGCGGATCTGCCGGAATACGGCGCCGACGCGATCAAGAAGCTTCGCGATCAGGGTCTGCCTCAGATGAACGAAGTGTTTTTCCGTCGTCGTCACACGCGCGTGCAGCACGACTGTTCGATCATCATGCACAACAATCAAAAAGTTTTCCGTGGCAAAGGTCTTGAAATCTCAGCGGGCGGAGCGGGCATCGTTCTCGACGTTCGAGAAGCGAAGAACCTCGATGTGGGCCACCAAGTGTTCTTACACTTTAAGCCGGCGTCTGATCTTCCGCCGTTTCATGCGGTTTGCGAAGTCGTTAGTCGTCGCCCGGTTAACACTGCGGATCCAATCGCTCCGATGCATTACGGGGTGAAGTTCTTAAAAATCGAAGACAAAACATCAAAAGCAATCGAACTGCTAGCTGATCGACAGCGAAGCGGTCGAGCAGCATAAGGGGTCTGAGATGCACAGCACGTTTCACAAACATCTCGGACTGAAAGCGGCAGCTCTCGTCACGGCAGGTCTTCTTGCGGTGTCGTCAGCGTCGTGCAGCGGCCAGAAATTCGCTCTCTCGAGCGAGTCTCAAGAATTTGGTCAGAAGGTCACGTACAACACGGAAGTCGACATTCTGTGGGTCATCGACACCTCGTCGTCGATGGACAAGCACCAAGATTTGATGGCAGCCCAAATGGGCGCTTTCGTTTCTGGTTTGCAAGACACGAAACTAAACTACCACATGGCCGTTACGACCATGGATATGGGCAGTTCAACGGGTTCCAAAGGTAAATTCATTGCTGCACCTGGTACGCCGCTCATTCTCAACAACAGAACATCAAACGTAACGAACATTCTCGCACAGCGCGTGCGCGCGGGTGCATCAGGTTCATCTGTTGAGCGTGGCCTCGAAGCGATGAAAGCGGCACTCTCATCACCTCTCGCGAGTTCTTCAGGTTACAATGCTGGGTTCTTACGTCAGAACGCGCTTCTTGTCGTGATCTTCCTCTCAAACGAAGATGATCAGTCGAGTGGCTCAGCCTCTGACTACGCAAGCTGGTTGGATTCAGTGCGCCCGCCGCTTGAAGTGTCGGGTGAGCGCAGCTGGCTAACGCACTTCATGGGCGTCACGAGTGGTGATGCAAGCTGTAAGACATCGCAATGGGATCAGGCCGGCTATTCGGAAGTAGGCTCGAAATACATCGCACTCGCAAACGAGTCGGGCGGTGCTGTTGAGCCGATCTGCGATGCGGACTTCCGCCGCGCTCTCACGAACGTGAAAGCTCGTATTCTCGAGATCATGACTGAGTACA
>CAJYOV010000351.1 GCA_913776405.1 Pseudobdellovibrionaceae bacterium | reverse complement strand
TGTGACATGCGAGAGAACATGCTCAAACGCTTTCAACTTCAATCGACGACTTGTGATCGCACCCATGAGGCGACCCGAGCCGCGCTCTAGAGCGCCGATCGCGATACCGCCATCGAGACCGCGTGCGATTGTTTTTTTCGCCCAGTCGAGAGTCATCTCTTCTTCGGTACGAACGAAACCACCGGGGATCGAAGCGATTGCGCGATTCATTTCAAGAAATGCTTCGGCATCATCGTGTTTCAGTGAGCGCGTGAAAAATTCCAAGCGTTAGGCCTTCGCCGTTTGGCAGAGTGCTAAAAACGAATCCACTTCGAGGCTTGCGCCACCAACCAAGAAACCATCGATGTCTTTTTGGCGTGCGATCTCGGCCGAATTTTCCGGCTTGACGCTGCCGCCGTAAAGAATCGGTGTCGCATCCGCAAGCGCTGCGCTACCGAGGGTTGCAAGCGCCTTACGAAGAACGGCGTGAGCCTCACCGGCTTGATCTGGTGTTGCGACCTTGCCCGTACCGATTGCCCACACAGGCTCATAAGCGACGATGATTCGCTTCGTAGCATCGCGCTCGGCCAGGCCCGCCTGGAGCTGCCGAACAATCACTTCATTTGTGCGACCGCCTTCGCGCTCTTCGAGCGTTTCACCGACACACAACATCGGCGTGATGCCGACTGCGTGAAGCGCTTTCACTTTCTTTGCTGTTTGATCGTCGGTTTCCCCGAAGAGCGCACGACGTTCGCTGTGGCCAACAAGCGCATACGGCGTTGCAAGTTCGGCCAGCACTGCAGGCGAGTTCTCGCCGGTAAACGCGCCCTTTGTTTCCCAGTAGACGTTTTGAGCGCCGACGCAGACGTGCGAGCCTTTTACCAACTTCTGAGCAACATAAAGATCGAGAGCCGGCACGAAAAATAAAACTTTTCGGAAGGCCGGATCTTTCGCGATCCCGGAGGCCTCGAGCTTCGGAAGAAACGCCTCGAAAAACGCTCCCGTTTCTGCAGGCGACTTATGCATCTTCCAATTAGCAGCAACAACAAACGGTCTCAAAGCTTAAATCCTTTCTTTCGGGTCCAGGGCAGAGCCCTGGGATTGCCGACTGAGCGAAGCGAAGGAGCAAAGCGCAGGCGGAGCCGGAGCGCTACAAATTAGAGGGTTGGTTGTACCGAAGGACGCATGTTGCGGAGCACCTCGAGACCCGGAAGCTTATCGCCTTGCAGGTATTCGAGAGAGGCGCCGCCGCCTGTCGAGATGTGAGTCATCTGGCCGGCGTAGCCTGAGGCTTCTGCCGCTGCAGCTGAGTCGCCACCGCCAACGATCGTCATCGCTTCTGTCAATTGCGAGAGCGTTTCGGCGACACCGAATGACCCTTTCGCAAACTCTGGACGCTCGAAGACACCCATCGGACCGTTCCAGAATACGGTTTTCGCTTTCTGAAGCTCTTTGCGATACATCTCGCGAGTCTTTGGGCCGATATCGAGGCCCATGAAACCTTCTGGGACTGCGGCGTCTTTCGTTGTTTCGATTTTGCTTGGAGCCAAGAAGTCGTTCGCGACGACGTGATCGATCGGAAGCAGGATCTTCTTACCGCGAGCTTCGATCCGCTTAATCATTTCACGTGCGAATGAGATTTTGTCTTTTTCAACGCGTGACGTGCCGACTGGTGTGCCTTGCGCCGCTAGGAATGTGTACGCCATCGCGCCACCGACGAAGAACTGATCTACTTTCGAGATCATCTGTTCGATGACCGGAATCTTGTCTGACACCTTCGCGCCACCCAAGATTACCATGTAAGGTGCTTTCGGCTGATGAAGAAGAATGTCGAGCATCTCGATTTCTTTCTTGATCAAGTAGCCGATGCCTTTTTTCTCGATCGTTTGCGGAAGTGCTTCGATCGAAGCGTGAGCACGGTGGCTCGCGCCGAAGGCGTCGTTGATGTAAATATCTGTGTAGGCCGCCATCTGAAGCGCGAACTCGCGTGCGTTCTTCGTTTCACCTTTCTCGAAACGCAAGTTTTCGAGAAGGATCAATTGATTCGGGCGAAGACCTGGCAACAAACCTTTCGGCGCATCCGAGGTCGGGTCGTCGATCAGAATGACTTCTGCTTTGAGAAGCTCACCCAAACGCATCGCGACTGGCTCCATCGAATACTGCATGTCTTCGCGAGACTCAGGGCGACCTAAATGCGAAGCCAAGACGATCTTTGCACCTTGCTCCATCGCGTAGCGAATCGTTGGCAAAGCGGCGCGGATCCGCGTGTCGTCTGTGATCACTTGCGCGCCGCCCTTTTCTTCCATCGGGACGTTGAAGTCCACGCGGATAAAGACGCGCTTTTCTTTGAGGTCGAATTCTTCGATCAACTTGATGCCGCGAAGGCCTGGCGACGTCAAAGACGTCTGCGCAGGACCCGGAGGTGTGCCAGGGAGCTGTGTCGACATTCTCTTAGAGACCTTTCTCTGCCATGTATTTTACGAGATCGACCATGCGGTTCGAGAAGCCCGTCTCGTTGTCGTACCAAGAGAAGATCTTGCCCATGTTCTTGCCAGAGACCATCGTGCTCTTCAGATCGACGATCGATGAGTATGGGTTGCCGTTGAAATCGACCGATACGAGTTCGTCGTTTTCAGCAAACAGAACACCTTTCAAGTCGCCAGCTGCCGCCGCTTTTTTGAAAGCTTCGTTCACAGACTCAACTGTCATTTCTTTTTTCGATGTGAACGTGAGATCGACGAGCGAAACGTTCTGAGTTGGAACGCGGACCGAAGTGCCGTCAAGACGGCCTTCGAGCTCAGGCAAAACGAGAGTTACGGCTTTTGCCGCACCTGTCGTTGTTGGAATGATCGACGCTGTTGCCGTGCGTGCACGACGGAGATCCGAGTGAGGTGCGTCGAGAACGCGCTGGTCATTCGTGAATGAGTGAACTGTCGTCATGAGACCGCGCTCGATACCGAACGTGTCGTTCAAAACTTTTGCGACAGGAGCTAAGCAGTTCGTTGTGCACGATGCGTTCGACACGACTTTGTGTTTCGCTGGGTCGTAGGCTTTGTGGTTGATACCGTAAACAACCGTGATGTCAGCCACGTTGGCTGGTGCTGAAACCATGACACGTTTTGCGCCCGCTTCGATGTGTTTCTCGAAGTCTTCTTTTTTCTTGAAGGCACCCGTGCATTCGAGAACGAGATCGGCGCCCCACTGTTTCCAAGGAATTTTGGCAGGGTCTTTCTCTTTCGAGAGTGGAATTCGTTTGCCGTTCACGGTGATCGACGTTTCGTCGTGTGAAACTTCGGCGCCGAAGATGCCGTGAGTTGAATCGTATTTCAAAAGGTGAGCGATTGTTTTTGCGTCAGTCAGATCGTTGATGCCGACCACTTCGAAGTCATCGAAGCCTGCGCGGAAGAGAACTCGACCGATACGACCGAAACCGTTAATACCAACTTTTACTTTTGCCATTCTTATCGCTCCTGTTGCTAGCGGCATACGGAGCGCACTCAAGAAAGGCACGCCCGTCCGCTAATCGCATTCATCAAGAAGCGAATCTACGTCCGGAGCGCCGTGAAGTCCAGGGTTTGCACCTGGCAACCCACATGTCTAAGAGGCTTAATCGAGCTGAAGTTTCGGGAATGTGCGCCGCGCATTGGCGCGGGTCGCCGCCTTCAGAGTCTCGAGGTCGATGCCTTTCAAATCGGCAACGGCTTGAGCGGTATGAACGACGTACGCTGGCACATTCGACTTCCCCCGCATGGGGATCGGAGCAAGGAAGGGCGCATCCGTTTCGACGTGCAAACGATCGAGAGGCACGTACTTGACGACCTCGCGAAGATCACCCGCATTTTTAAAAGTGATGACACCGCTAAACGAGATGTCGAGACCGAGATCGAGCGCATTCTCAGCGAGCCACTGCGTGCCGGTAAAACAATGAATGATGCCGCTTAAACGACCCCGAAATTCTTTAAGGATTTCGACCGTGTCTTCGTCGGCGTCGCGTGTGTGAATTTCAATCGGAAGCGTGTGGCGGGCTGCTAAATCTAGCTGCTTGCGGAAGGCGTCTTTTTGCTCATCTCGGGGCGAATTGTCATAGTGATAATCGAGACCGATTTCGCCGACGGCGACGACTTCGCGGCGATCGACATTGGCTTCTAAGAACTGGTGAATCTCGTCCGAATAAACTTTGCCCTCGTGGGGGTGGATCCCCAGCGAGCACGCGACCTCAGGAAAGTATTTTTGAGCAATCGACAAAACCACCGGGTGATCCGCAGGCTCGGTCCCAATGGTGATAAATCGAGAGACGCCAGCCGCACGAGCCTCGATCAAGGCCTCTTCGGGTGATTTGTCTTTCAAGAAATTCAAGTGCGTATGTACGTCGATCCAACCCATGTGCGATAGCTTACCGCAAAGTCTTGCCGAGTTCGACTGCGAAAGTCTCGAGCACAAGGCCGCGATCTACGTTTCGAGCGAGGTCGGATTCAAACTCCAGAGATCGCTGCGCAAGTGTCTCTAGTTTTTGAGGTGAAACATTTTTGAACGCAGGGCTTTCGCCTTTGAGCGCGTCGCGAACCATGCCCTGTAAGAGCGAGGCGACAAAGCCGTGCGTGGATCGATCCTTCATGAGTTCTTTAAGGTCCGTGATTTCGTCACCCGGAAACCGTTGAACCGCGGCGTTGATGTACGCACCTGTCGCATTTTCGAGAGCTTCGAAGTCGGCGCGCTCATCGAGAAGGCGCTTCGCAACTTCGACCGAACCTTGGGCCGATGCAAGGACCCATTCGTCAGCGTCTGCGCCTAAGATGGCCTTCAAATCGGCGTTGGAGAGCGGCTTGAATCGCACAAGTTGCGAGCGAGACCGGATCGTCGCAAGCACCGAAGCCGCCATCGATGTGACGAGAATGAAGTAGGTCCCTGCCGGCGGTTCTTCGAGAGATTTCAAGAGCGCGTTTGCCGCTTGTGGCCCCATTAAGTGAGCTTGGTCGATGATTACAATGCGAGAGCGCGCAAGCTTTTGCAGCGTGATGAATTGAAGAACGTCACGCGCTTGTTCGATTTTGATTTGTGCGCCAGCTGGCTCAACGACCATCAAGCTTTCGCTTTGACCGCGCTCGATCCTGAGGCACGAACCACATTCACCGCACGCACCCGTTTTTGACTTCTCACAGACGAGCGACTGCGCGAGCGCAAGGGCCGCCATTTTTTTGCCGACCCCGCTCGGCCCGGCGAACAAAAGCGTAGAAGCTAATCGGTCCGTTGCCGCAGCTTCGATGAGGGGTTTAAGCGTTTCTTTGTGACCTTTGAGTTGATCGATTAAGCGAGCCATCCACGCTCTTTCAATTTCGAGATCAACTCGTTTTTGAGACCCTCTGGCGTTTGCGTACCGTCGAGCACCAGCCAACGTGCGGGTGACTCTTTTGCCTGCGCGAGATAGCCACGTCGAACATTTTCATGAAACGCGCGAGCTTCACTTTCCATCCGGTCGGCTTTTTGACCACCTTCGATTCGTTTCGACTGGCGCCGTTCACTTTCATCAACGGTGACATCAACCAAGACGTAAAGATCAGGCTCAGTCCCCTGTTGCGCAAACGTGTTTAGCCAGTCGATCTTGGCGCGATCGAGGCCGCGCGCGAAAGATTGAAAAGCCACCGTGCTTGCGGAAAAGCGATCGCAAAGAACCCAGGTGCCGTCTTTAAGAGCTGGCTGAATAGATCGGAAGAGCGTCGTGTAGGGAAAGAGTGTTACAGGTCGTGT
>CAJYOV010000350.1 GCA_913776405.1 Pseudobdellovibrionaceae bacterium | reverse complement strand
ATGTACACGTAACCCGAACAGTCCGTGCCGAGCACCGACGTGCCGGAACCCGCGTTCTTGAACAGATCGAATGCGCCTGACGAAGTGACGGGGCGGCCGCCGTAGTCATAAATGAGCGGCGACTTCGTCACCTCGAAGCAACTCGCATTCGGTCTTTTATAATTTCGAAAATAAGGGTGTGATTTCAAGAGTGAGCTAACGCTCGCGATCTCGCGTTTTGAGCCGATACCGTCTGAATGAGTGCCGACGATTTTGATGCCTTCGACATCGCCAGTCGCGGTCGTCAGCGCTGGAACTTGAGTTGCGTCACAGGACTGATAAGAGACGGCGAACGTTTTCAGCGCTCCGTAAACAGTCGCGTTGCGATTCGCTTTCCAGTCGGCGAAGAGAGTGCCTTTCGCCGGTTCCGCTTCGGTCTCGGGCTTCGTCGGGCCGCATGCAGGCATATCGGTCGAATCAACAATGCTCTGAATTTTTGCGAACTCCGCTTGGATCTTATCTTGAACAGCGCTCTTTTCGGTTGTCGTGCGGTCGCCGATTTCGAGCGACGTCAGTGTCGAAAGCGTAAGTTCATTATCGTTTGAGTCGACACCGAGCTCGCGTACGGAGTCGAGCGCTAGCAAGCGGTAGAGTTCCGTCAATGCTTCTGAGATTCGGGTTTGATCTGCGGCGGAAAGCTGTGCAAGGCGGCCATCGCGAGTTGAGCGTTCAAACTCGGCGCGCATCTCTTGCTCGGTCGGAAGCGGGCGGCCTTCTTGTGGGAACTTGTAGAGCTCACTCCAGAAATCTTCTTGGAAGCTTGAGCAGCCGACAGTGTCGCCGGCCTTGCCCGCGATCGAACTGCCACTTGAAGTCATCTTGCCGCAGCCGGCGAGTGCGACCGACACGAAGCTGAGCGAGATCAAAACTGACAGCGGCGAAGCCAGCTGCCCCAGACGGGTCCGATTTTGTTTTTGATTCATTTCTCCATGGTGTGTGAAGAAACGGCAACAACAGAGGCCAAGACCTAACGACGAGACGAATTTACGACCAACGTCCTCGGCAAGAAACGCCGCAGATCAGGATTCGCGCTATCGCCTGAGAGCCGCTCTGGGCGCGGATTTCAGGCAAGGTCTGGCTTGCGAGAGAGTGAATGCTAATCGAAGGTCTTGAAGGTTAAAGTTCGAAAAAGAAAAAGGCCGGGTTAACCCAGCCTTTTTATGAATTCAGCGTCGCAAGCCGTTCGGGCTTGCGGTCGACCGAATTACCAGCTCGACTTCGTTACGCCAGGAATGTGGCCGAAGTTTGCGAGGCGGCGGAATTCGTTACGGCAAAGGCCGAACTTGCGGAGGAAACCGCGTGGGCGACCTGTGAGGGCGCAACGGTTACGGATACGTGCAGGTGCTGAGTTTTTTGGAAGCTTGTTGAGCTTCGTGCGAGCTTCTTGGCGCTCATCTTCTGAGAGTTTCATGTTGACCGATGCTTCGCGGAGTTCTTTGCGTTTTGCGCCGAATTTCGCAGCGAGGGCTGTACGTTTCTTATCTTTTACTCTCATTGCCAAGCGAGCCATGCTTCTCCTTAAGACCTTCTCTAAAGAATCAATAAATCAATATCAGTTTGCTGGTGCAGGAAGTCGCGCTTCAATCGCTCTAGAGGCCTCTTTCAAGACGTCTGGAGTTTCAGGAACGACCACTACGTAATCCGAGTTCGAGAGCTGCGACAGAAAAGCGCCGCCTTCAAGACCACGGAAAATTCCCAAAAATTCTCCGCGATGTTGGCTGATTTTTTTCTCAGGGTCAAATGTAATTATCTGATCTTCCCAGGTTTCTGGGGATGCCAGGTGGATCAAGCCGTCCGCCATCGAAATGGCCTCTGGGCGCGGGTAAGGTGCCGAGTAGAGGGTTGGACGCCGTGAGGCACAATCGAAAAGAACGATCGGATTTTCGACTTCATCGCCGTCGACGCTCAGTTTTTCCGGCGCGAACATGATCTGGGTTCGCGATAGCGCGGTCAGGCAGCGAACGTTCTCGCAGATGACGCCCAATCGGGAGGCTTCTTGGTTGAAGCCCATGACCAATCGACCTTGCAGATCGTAAAAAGCGACGCCTGTTTTTTGAACGGGCAAGATCGGATGTCCGTGTGCTTTCGCGGAGATAGGGTGGAATGCGACCGCGATCAAACCCCAGAGAGCGACGATCTCGACAACGGCGGCCCCGATCTCGAAATGAGTGTCGACGGCGAGCTCAGATCCATTTAACCGAAGGATCCAGGCATTTTTGCCTTTTCCAGCTTCGAAGTTTGTGTCGACTACGAGCACACGGCCATCATGAAGCGAGCGAACGAACGGGAAATCCGGGTTTGACCACGCGGGAGGCAGAGCATAGCGCTGCTGATTCCACATCAGGACTTGGTGATTGGGTGTGCCCTGAATCGAAACTGGCGCCCCGCTGAATGTGAAATCGACGTCGACGACGTTTCCGATTTCGAGCCCGAATGGGAATTCAAAAACTTTCACGGTTCAGTTGTCCTTCACCCGGGAAGGGGCGTCAACCTAAGGTTGAGCCCTGATCTGCCAGATGGTGTTGGCTGAATCGTCAGCGACTAAGAGAGTTCCGTTTTGAAGCTGCGTGACGCCGACCGGACGGCCTCGAACCTCGTTATCGCCTTTTACAAAACCCGTCAGAAAGTCTTCGGGCGGACCGCTTGGGCGACCCTCTTTGAAGGGCACGAAAACGACTTTGTAGCCGGAGAGCGTTGATCGGTTCCACGAGCCGTGTTGGCCAATGAAGGCGCCGCCTTGATAACGCGCAGGGAAGTTGTCGCTCTTGTAGAAGGCGAGGCCCAGTGAGGCCGTGTGGCTGCCGAGCGGAACGTCCGGAATGAGGGTCTTCGCGACAAGATCAGGTCGCTCGCCTTTTCTGCGCGGATCTTCGTGCTGGCCGAAATAAGCGTAAGGCCAGCCGTAGAATCCGCCCGGTTTCACTTCGGTGATGTAGTCGGGCACGAGATCGTCGCCGAGATTGTCGCGCTCGTTGACTGCGGTCCAAAGGGCGCCCGATGTCGGCTGAAAATCCATGCCGACCGGATTGCGAAGGCCGCTTGCCAATGTCGTTTCTTCCTTGCCGTCGAGCGAGATCTCTAAGATCGTCGCCCGTCGAATCTCGTTGTCCATTCCATGTTCGCCGACGTTGCTGCCAGATCCGACAGAAACGAGAAGCTTTTTCTTCGTCGGGTCATAGAGCAGATTGCGTGTCCAGTGGTTGTTGTAGCCCCCAGCTGGGAGGTCGCGAATTTTTTGGCCGCGTGATTTCAGTTTCGTCGCTTTCGCATCGTAGGGGAATGCGTGGACCGCGTCGGTCGTCGCGATAAAGAACGCGTTATCGACAACTGCCATACCGAAAGGCTGATTTAGGTTTTCGAT
>CAJYOV010000349.1 GCA_913776405.1 Pseudobdellovibrionaceae bacterium | reverse complement strand
GAACGCTTGGTTGTACTGACCCGCCATCGATGCCGTCTTAGATTGATAGAATTGACCGATGATTTTCGACTCTTCGTTCTTTGCGCGGTAATCCATGCCTTGATCGAAGATTTCTTTTTCCTGAGCTTGAAGCGCTTTCATCTTCTCGATGTTTTCAGAAACGCCGGGCAGATTGTACGTCGATTGAAACTTTGCGATCGACTCTGCGAACTCTTTCTTCTCGGCCTCTTGTTTCTCGAAAATCGACTTTGAGCCCATCAAGAAATAAGTGCGGCTATCTGTGATCTGCGACTCCGCCAAGTTGCGAAGGCGAGCGATCTCGATCAGCGCACCCGAATCGACGTCCATGACGGCTGCATTTGCCGCAACCGTTTGGCGAAGCTTCATCGCGGCGCCCCATCCAGAAGCAAGCACGAGGCCCGTTACAACAACAAGAACGACAAGGATCTGGGCTTCGAGACTCAGGAATGAGAATTTGAATTTCTTTTTCATGCGTTTGGACCGCCTCCGCCACGGACTTTCTTAGCGACAAATGTGAACTTAAATCGTTAACAACCAAGGGTAGTGGTATCAAACGATTTCTCGCGAGCAAAAAGGAGTGGCAGCTGAGAGCGAAAATTGGACTTTCGACGCCTCAGGTCTCGCATCCTTAAGAACGCATGTGAAGATTGTTAGGCGTTGACGAACGCCCCATTGGGAAGGGACTTTTTGTTCCTATGCTTTCGAGCTTTCTGACCCTGTTGATCGTGATTTCCGTAGCGAGATTCTTTGGCTTTCTATTTCGGAAACTGGGTCAGCCTTCCGTCATGGGCGAAGTCCTTGGCGGCCTAGTTCTGGGGCCGTCGGTTCTCGGCGCACTCTTTCCAAACACGATGGTGGCGATCTTCCCTAAAGAGTCGCTCGCATTCCTAAAAACGATCGCCGAAATCGGGATTACGCTTTACCTCGTCGTCATGGGCCTAGAGATCGACCTCCCACGCTTGAAGCGCTCTGCGAAGTCTGCAGTCTCCGTTTCGCTCGCGAGTATTTGTTTGCCTTTCGGGCTCGGCCTCTGGCTCGCAAATTCAATCCACGCGAGCTATGCACCCACAGGTGTCGGCGCACTTCCGTTCGGCCTGTTCGTCGGTGTGTCGCTCTCAATCACGGCTTTTCCTGTTCTTGCACGGATCCTTTCGGACTCGCCTCTTCACAAAACGGAGATCGGTGACTTAGCACTCACGTGTGCGGCGATCGACGATGTCGTTGCCTGGTGTTTGGTCGCAGTCGTAACGGGCGTCTTAAGTTCGTCGCTGACAGGTGCGGGGCTAACGATTGCGCTTACGTGTGTCTACATCGCGTTCATGGTTCTTGTCGTGAGGCCGCTCATCGCAAAAATGTTGCCGAAACTTGAGCGCGATTCCGAGCGTTTGCCTCAGGCGCTTTTAGCCTTTGCGATTTTAGGTGCGCTTCTCTCAGCCACAATAACGGACCTGATTGGTATTCACGCGTTCTTCGGTGCGTTCATCTTCGGTGCTGTCATTCCTCATGAAAGTTTAATCGCGCGTGATGTGCGAGATCGGCTTCTCGATTTCGTGTCGATTTTATTTTTGCCAGCCTTCTTCGCATTGACCGGTTTGAAGACGGAAGTTGGGCTTCTACAAGGTTCTCACCTTTGGGTTTGCGGACTGATCATCGTGCTCGCAATTGCTGGCAAATTTGGCGGCGCCTTTTTCGGTGCGAAAGTCTCCGGCAATTCAACTCGCACGGCCACGATCCTTGGCCTACTGATGAACACGCGGGGGCTCGTTGAGCTGATCGTTCTCAACATCGGGCTCTCGCTCGGCATTCTTACGCCGACGCTGTTTACAATGCTCGTCGTGATGGCGCTCGTAACCACGTTTATGACGGGACCGCTCCTGCGATTGACGCTGAAGCGAACTTGATCTTCGATACGAGACGACAGGGGGCTTAAAAATGCAAATCGATCTCACCGGTAAAGTCGCTGTCATCACGGGCGGCAGCAAAGGTCTTGGTTTCGCGATGGCGAAAGAGTTCGCTCTCAATGGTGCAAAAGTCGCCATCATCGCTCGCGACGAACAAACGTTGAAAGACGCCGCTGCCGACCTCCACGCCTCGGTCTCAACAGCAAAGATTCTTCCGGTACGCGCGGATGTTTCGAAGCAAAACGAAATCGAAGTCGCTTACGAAACTGTGATGCGTGAGTTCGGCCGAGTTGATGTTGTTATCAATAATGTCGGGGCGTCTGCTGCGAAGACCTTCGACTCAATTACGGACGCTGAGTGGGAGGCCGATTTCCAAATCAAGCTTTTCAGCGCTATTCGACTGACCAGACTTGCGTGGCCGCAAATGAAAGAGCGCAAGTGGGGTCGAGTCATAAACACGCTCGCGATCAGCGCAAAAGCACCAGCCGCTAACAGCGCGCCTTCATCGGTAACTCGCGCAGCGGGTCTCGCGCTCACGAAAGTGTTGGCTAACGAAGGTGCGCCGCACGGAATCTTGGTCAACGCACTTCTTGTCGGCTTTATCGAAAGCGATCAGTGGGAACGAAAGGCGAAAGCTCAAGGTGTTTCGACCGATCAAGTTCTTGGTGAGCTTGCAAAAAAAATCCCGCTCGGTCGAGCGGGACGTGGCGAAGAGTTTGCGAATCTCGCGTGCTTCCTCGCGAGCGAAGCCGGAAGTTACATCACCGGCACCGCCATCAATGTCGATGGCGGGCTCTCGCCGATTTCGTAAAACTTAGATCTCAGCGTACTCGGCTTGCAGACCACGCTGTTGCGCAATCTGGCGCCCGCGCGCGTTCGCTTGCGAGCGACGCTTTGGCTGCGCTTTCGCGATCTGAGTCGCCGTTTCTTTGTAGAGAGCGTAGGCTGCGACGCCGGCAAGAAGCGCCGAAACACCGAGGCCCACTGCGCTCCAGAGACCAAATCCAGATTCTTCAATTGAACCGCTCGTTTTATTGAGC
>CAJYOV010000348.1 GCA_913776405.1 Pseudobdellovibrionaceae bacterium | reverse complement strand
GGATCGAATTGTTCCTGCAGAATGCCTTGGATGGCGTCGAGCGTAGCTGAAGTTGAGCTCGGGCAAGTTCCGCAGGCACCCTGGTATCACCAACGATTCACCCTGCCCTGGGCACTCGGCGCCGCCGTCGTCATGACCATCGCAGCGCTAATAGCTGGCGCGTTTCCGTTTTGACGGAACCGCTAAACATTCGAGTTTCTAAGTGAAAGAAGAAAATGGGGTGCTCGTAAAGACTAGTGGCAAAAGCCAAACGGATATCGCAGAAAACGTCGCAATGCCTGTTTCTCAACTCAATCGTTTCTTGCGCGGCCACAGCTCACTCACATCGACAAATCTCACCGCAGTCCTTACTGAGCTTGGCATTGATCTCGACGAAATTATTTCGTCGAGAATTCGCAAGAGCGCAGAGGTTGAAGAAGAAAAGATCGAATCAGCAGACGACTGCGTTCGTTTTCTTTTCTCAAATCTCGATGAATTTGGAAAACAAACGTACTTGAAGAATCTCGCATGGGCCGCTCGCGTATCGAGCGGAAATTCTTTTCCGCCACGCGTAGAAGAGATCCTAAAAACCGAGATGACACTTATTTAAGGTGCGGCGATGGAAGTAACTACGAATCGCGAAGCAGAATTGGCAAATGCGCCAGCTCCTAGCGGAAGCGATCTACAAAACTGGGCAGGTAATTGGATCTGGCGAGCGGTGCAAACTCTCGTTCGAGCTCCTGATTTCAACGCCTCTCCGAAATGGATCGCGGCTCGACTAAACATCTCTATTGAAAAAGCGGTTGATGCTCTTGAAGGAGTCGAACGCCGAGATTGTCGAATCTCGCATTGTAACTGCCGAAGTATTCGCGGTCGAATCCTTGATCTTTATCGTGAGTGATTTCACTCGTCTCTAGAAATAAAACGCAGCGAGAATTTGCAGATGCTTGGAAGTCTTTGTTAACAGCATGACGCCCCGAGACTCATCCCACTGCTGGGCAGAAAATGGGGAGCGGTCAATGAATGCGTGCAGGTGTTTGTCTTCGGTTACGCCAGCAATTCAGCTGATAGCGAAAGAGCTAATTCAGAAAGAAACTTTGTCGGGAGCTGATCTTCCCGGATTATTCTTCTCGGTTATGCAGACGGGTACAACTCACCAAAACACAAAATTGTCGAGTCATTGAATTCCAAAATTCGCTTAAACAGAATCACAACGAGCCGACCCGGTTAAGAGGCCTGAAGAAGAGACGTCTCAATTTGATGTCTGCACTGAGAATCATCCTAGTTTGTATCTATAAGCGAAGTTAGTTTGCATAGAAATAAATCCTGCCGATAAGTCGGCATGGCAACTCTTGATTTCAACGTGAAGTGTCCTACCTGTAGTGCAGCAATGGTAAAGCGAACGGCCACAAAAGGTCCTCACGCAGGAAAAGACTTTTTTGGCTGTTCTCGTTTCCCTCGTTGTAAGGGAACCCGAGGCTTTCAAGTAACTCGTACCCCAGAAGTCGACGTGAATCCAAATCCGAATATCCCGGAAATAGAACGAAATCCGTTCTTCAAAAACGCCATCGCGACAGCAAAACAGTCTGATCCAAAAAATCCACTTACAGAAAAGCAGAAAGTGGAATTGAACAAACTCAGAGATCGACTCCTTAACGTTTCCTCACGTAATCGATCTATTCGACTCAATAGACTCGACAAAAAATCGGCGTTCGATCTCTCACTTCTCAACGGCTTCGGCACAACTGTGACTAACGAACTCATAGAGCACTGCCTTACCAGTGAAGCTGAGATAAAAATCTTTCCGCAGAAGACTGACGGCAACCAAAGACTTTGGGACTCGCTCTCGCCACAGCTAACTCACTTACACCGAAATATTAGCGAAATTTACCAGGAGAAAGGCCTGCATGACCTTTACATCGGATTTCCGTTTCTTTGCGGAAAACCACTCGGCTCTAACACAGTAGTTCAAGCGCCGATCTTTTTAATACCAGTCAAACTGGAAAAAAAGGTTCCAAAAAAAGGCGCTCCGGCCTGGACGTTAACGCCGAGTGCAGATCAAAAAGCGCATTTCAATAAGACTCTATTCTACGCGCTTGCAAAGCTGTGCAACTTAACTGTGAACCAAGATATTTTCGAGGAAGAGGTGCCAACGGAGCTATATGGAAAAAAGAATTTCATTGAATGGACTCAGCAGCTTCTCAACAACTATGGTTTGATTACCAAGATTCACATCGATGCTCTAGATCAAGAGTTTGACCGTTTGAGAGAATTCACGGTTAACGATCTCCCAGAAGATTTCGAAGCTGAAGGATTGCAGATATGCCAAAGCGCAATCCTGGGCCATTTCCCCCAATCGAATAGTAGTCTTCAAAAAGACTATGAAGCATTTCTCGAGATGGATCAGTCCGAACTAGATGGCATTACGTTCTTTTTAACAGACGAGTATCTTGATCAAACACAACAACCAGAAGAGTTGGGCTCTTTCAAATTTTCGTCTAGCGCAGCAGAAGAGATCTCAACAATCGACTCGCGACCAGAGAAGGACAATTTCTTTCTGCTTCCTTCTGATTCAAGCCAAGATCGAATTATTCTCGAACTCTCTAAGCCATCGACAGACGGCATAGTTCTCTGGGGTCCACCAGGAACAGGAAAATCTCAAACGATTGTTAACCTAATCTCTGACTGCATATCAAAAGGTAAGACTGTGCTGCTGGTTTCTCAAAAGCGAGCGGCTCTTGATGTCGTCTATGATCGGCTTGCAGCTAAAGGCATGCGATCAATGACAGCGCTTGTCCACGACGCCAAAGAAGATAGAAAACAGCTTTACAGCGCTCTTGCGCAAAGCTGCAACCGTATATTAGGCGAAAAAGAATATCACACAGATCCGACATCTGAAATTGAAGCAGTCACACAGACCCTCAAAGACGTTTCGAAGGCCTATACGGATTCGAAATATGGGAAAATGTCCGGAAAGATATATTCGGAATTGGCCGCATACAGAGGGCCTATCCTAAACAAAATGGACTCGCAGTGGGCTACTTCAAACTATCAGAAGGTTATGGATACAGCGAATGCTATATCTGGCTACCAAGAGCTATTTCACTCAGAGATACCCACGGCGCTAATCAAAAATCGTCGGGATTTTTCAACCTTCGGACCAGAGCTTAAATGGGAAATTGGATTACTTTTAATCGACCTGAAATCTGAAACCGCCACCCGAGCAGCAAGTATTCAAAGTTATTTGTCTGGAGGCCATGTAGACATACAGAACATCGACCAATTTAAAACGGCATTCGAACAAAGGGAGCAGTTTAAGGGACTTCTCAGATATTTCAATTCCGACTTCCGCCGATTAAACAGATACGTAAATTCCGAAATAAAAGAATCTGGCAAATTACTTCAAGCTCTTAATGCAAAAGCACTCCGTCTACTATCAATGCTCGTTGAACTTGAGCAGATCAAGGCCAGCAGCTTACTAAGCGCCTCGGAAAAGATTGTCTGGTTCATTGAGCGGTTTGAACCTCTAGACAAATATTTTGATACTCTCAAGACGCTCGATCTTCAGCGCAACCGCCTGCCGAATGATCTTAAAGATATCGCTCAAACTGTCTCCACTTTAGATAATAGCTCTAGAGTTGCTTGGAGCGAGATCTTTAAATTCTCGGTATTGAGCACTTGGAATACTGAGCTCGAAAGGCGACATCCCGTTCTTTCGGCAATCAAGTCGTCACAAGTCGAAATCCTTCGACTACGGCTAAAGAAGCTTTTGGAATTAAAAACTGAATTCAATGTCGGAGTGCTTCAGCAACGAATGAAGAACTCGCTTTCCTCAGAAGCTGGAAAACAGTTTGCTCGTTCTCTCGCAGTCGAAGTTGAGAGGAAGAGGAACATTCCATCCGTTAGAAAACTGAATGAGAAGTTCAGTGGCCAAGCTCATTTCAATTCGATTCTACCCGTGTGGCTTGTTTCGCCAGAAACAGTATCCGACGCATTCCCCTTAAAAAAGGGTCTCTTCGATGTCGTCATTTTTGATGAAGCTTCTCAATGTACCGTGGAAAATGGGCTACCTGCGATATTTCGAGGAAAGCAGGTCATCATTGCTGGCGATGAGAAGCAACTTCAGCCAAATCGACTTTTTGAATCTTCAGTCGAAGAAGATTCTACCGAAGACAATCACGCTGCGAGTGAACCAAGTCTTTTAGCTCTGGCAAAAAAAGCTCTTAGATACCAGTCAATGATGCTGGAATGGCACTATCGATCGAAGCACCAAGAACTCGTCATGTTCTCGAATGAAGTGTTCTACGGTGGGCGTATGAAAATCGCGCCCAATGTCGTGCCTTTTGTAAAGGGGAACAAGCCAGCAATTCAGTGGCACTCGGTCGAGGGATTTTGGAGTGAAAGAACAAATGACCAAGAGGCTCATCGTGTTTTAGAACTGATTAGGTCAACCCTGCTTTCAGACACTCCGCCTACGGTCGGTGTAATTACATTCAACGCCAATCAAAAAAATCATATTCTCGATCTGATCGACCAAACTATCCAAGCGGATCCCGAATTTGCCAATCTTATGGAGCAGAATAAAAAACTGCCTTTGGATGAGCGCCTTTTCGTAAAAAACATCGAAAACGTGCAAGGTGACGAGCGCGACGTTATCATCTTCTCAATTGCTTATGCTCCGGCTCATCCTGGCGGAAGAGTTCAACAACACTTTGGCTTGCTGAACAAGCCCGGCGGCGAAAACAGACTAAATGTTGCGGTCACGCGCGCCATTAGCCGAATTCATATCGTGTCGTCGATAAACCCGGAAACCGACATCAACACTTCGATGTCGGCTCATGCCGGACCTAAGATTTTCCAGAAATACCTGTGCTACGCAAAAGCTGTCGCAGACGAGAACTTTGACCGTTTGGAGTCGATCTTAGCCGAAATCAATCCAAACCTTTCGACGCGTCCTCAAACCGGCCACCTGGTATTCGACAGCCCGTTTGAAGAAGATGTGTTCAATGAACTCTCCAAGCACGGTTTTGAAGTTCATTCCCAAGTTGGTCAGAGCGGCTTCAGAATTGACCTCGCAGTTGTAGATCCTAGCGATCCAAGTCGCTACCTCCTCGGCATAGAATGCGACGGAGCCATGTACCACTCGGGCGTGTCTATACGTGAGCGTGACGTTTTCAGGCAGCGCTTTCTTGAGTCACGAGGCTGGACGATTCATAGAATCTGGAGTCCATCGTGGCGCGAAAGTCGACGACAAGAGCTGCAAAAGATAATTGGTTTAATTCGCTCAATTCAAAGCACGAAAACTCCTGCGACAGGAGTATCGAATGAATAATGCCCTGATGCAGATCTTGAAGTCATAAGAAGAATACGAGAGGCGATTTATGTCGAATACAGCCGAGAAAATCGAGACAGGAGCGGAGCGCATCAAGCGCGAAAACGCTGAGAAATACGCCGCGATGTCATTTGGCCAAAAGATAAAACACAATGTTCTGGCAGCGCTGGGCATTTTATTCCTTCTTGGAATCGCCATACCGTTCATTTATGTCAACGCAATTGAGTTATGGACGTACGTCGTTGGCTTCGCAACTATTCTGTTCACCAATGAGCATCCGATAACTCGCTTAATATTTGTTGGCATGATTGCCTACATCGTGGGCCGAGCGCATGGAAGACAAAATCGCTAGAACTCCCGCAATCGAATCTGCTTCTACATTCAGACTTATTCTAATTCGACGCTTTAGAATCTGAATGTCGTTTCAGCCTGCAAGTACCCACTGTAGTCTGGGTTCACTTGTTGCCGCCCGCTTTCGACGGTATCAAGTTCAACGTATTTGGGCCACCGCAGCGGCTTGTTAACGATGGCGAGAGCAAAATCCATTCGGCCCGCAATTGCTCGAATGTTCCGGATCTTGAGGCCGATTCGAAGCGAAGCCAAGGCAGCTAAGTCGATTGCCGAGTCCTGAAATGGTTTACTTTGATCGAATCCACACCAGAATCGACAAATCTCAGGGTAAGACTTTGCCTTAACTTGACTGCGGGCCAAACCAGCCCCGAGCCCGCCGAATACCGCCCAAGTGTGCCGCCTATTGAGGAAAACATATCGATCAACGCCTGCCTGCAAACTAACACGGTCCTTCTGATCGAGAAAAACGTAGTCGGTATTTCTGCTTGAAGACGCAAATGCCGGATCCATCAGTGTCAGAGATTCGCCATAAGACGCTTGTGCCCAGAACATGATTCTCTCGGCTACCGGCTTTTCATAAGTTAGCCCAAAGCCGCTAATCCCTGTTTTTATTGAAGCCAGCGCGCCCAAGCCAGACGAGAGAGGAACTTCTTGAGAGGCAGACGAGGGCTTGTCGAACTTTAGATTCGAGACAGAGATTGTTTCTATGCTGTCGCTCGCAAGTGCCTGTGCACTCAAGCCTAGTGAGAAAAATAAGAAGCCTAGAACGACACGCATGGGGATCGAATATCATTCAATTTTTCGCATGGTTAGTATCTTGTGGTTTTTACCGTAATACCCCAGCGATGCCTTCTGCTTGTAAGAATCCTTTTCCCACAATATGACGATCATCATGCGGAAGATTCTGTTTATCCTTTCTTTTCTCCTAGCGGGCTGCGCGACGGACTCCACCAGCGCAGTTGGACTGGTTGCTCCGCTAATGAAATGCGAGCTAGTTGATCAGAGTGGCCCCAAAATAGACGAGATTGTCGGCGGTGAAACCGTAGGGCTGTCAGATCCCGACCAGAAGTTAGTTCTCAAACTTAAAATTCACCGCGACGATACTGATTCAATTTGTACTGGAGCCCTGTTGCGCGACCGGGTGATTCTAACCGCTGCTCACTGTGTTCAGAATGCTGAAGCAGGCGATGTCTCGGCTTTCTTCCTAACGAAAGATGGTTGCCCTCTCGGACGCCAGCAACAGCTTGAGATGCAGGCCAAAGAAATCGAGATTCATCCCGGTTTCGATGGTTTACCTCAAAGCTACTCGGACCTAGCCCTTATCCAACTGCGATCAGACGCTCCCTCCGACCAAGAGCGATTAAAGCTAACCAAGCGAGAGTATGACCTGTCAGAGGAACTGCTGCTGCTCGGCTATGGTATCACTGATGAGACAGCCAAAGATTCCGATGTTCTTCGGAGAGTTCGAAAACCCAAATCTGAAATTTCTGTTAGAGAAAAAATTGTCGTTATTGATCAAAGAACTGGAAGCGGATATTGCCGGGGCGACTCCGGTGCACCGCTCATTTCGACAGTGTGGACTGAGCCAATGATTGTAGGAATTAACTCTTCTACCGTCGGCACGGCTGATAACAATGAATGTCACACCATCAGCGTCGCAATTAATACGGCTTATTTTGAACCTTGGATAAGTAACCGCGCGAACCAACTGAATACACTTACGTGGTTTCAGAAAGTTCGCGAGTTCGTTGGACTTTAACTGGTGCAGCTACGAGATCTTAGTGGTCTCAGGGAAAACCTTGACCATGTACGCTCGAGATGTCGGATATTTTTTTATGCAAATACACTCTCCAACCTTCAGTGATTTGATCTTGTTTGGATGAAGAACAAATTCCTCAGTTTCGCGGACTGATGTCTCCCCAGAAGTGCATCGAAAACTAGTAACCGTGTGTATCGCTCCGTTTTCTTCATGACTGTGCGATTTCCTGCAACGCTCGAAAGCAACTCTGCACTTTCCGCACGCTTCTGTAAAAACGCCTAGATTGTTGATCTGTTTCCCATGAGTCGGCCCGCGAACTCTGGACTGATTCTTTGCAAATCTGAGATCTCTTGGTGCGCAACGACGACCGAGCATTTGCTGCTTCTCGCGCGATCTAGAAATGCGATGAAGTCCTCTTGCGCTAAATCTGAGAATTCGTCGATTATAACCGAAAACGGCTTTCGTTCAGACTTTGGAACGTCAGCATCGATACGAGCCGAGACACCCTTGAGATCCTGAATCACAAATCGGCCAACAGCTTTTGCTGTTTCGCCTTACCTTCTCGAATCTAAAAAGATAAAAACAAGCTTGGACTCAGTAGCTGATTGGAACAGGTCGATGCTCGCACCTTCGTTGGAGGCAATCAGCTTTCTGAAGTCGGAAAGAATAAGGGACTCAATCTGCGTTCGTAAACCTTGCATGCTATTCCAGTAGTCGGACTGGGCGCAGTTCTGAACCACTTCTTCAACTGGTGTACGAATCTCAAGCTCATCCATTGGTATCGCTGCGCAAAGTTCCTCGATACTTTCTTTCGAGGCCAATAGTTCGTGCAGTGACTTTAAATTTAACCTACCTCCGTATGTATTTCTCAACCAGCACGCGCCAATGAGAACTTTTAAAAGGAAGCTCGATGCTTGGTTGCGGTAAAATTCCTCCGACCAGTTTAGTGACATCATTATTCGGTCTCGTATCTGCGTCGGCGTTCCAGTTCCGATCAAATTGTATGGCGTAGAATCTGCGATATGACCCAGCGATAAAATTTGAACATCAGCCTCGCGGCCACAAGCTTTCGCGAAGCCGGTGAACTTCTCAATTGTTTCTCGATCTCCTTTCAGATCGAGAAACATTAGACCTCGTCCTTGTTCGATGCGCTGACGGATCAGATGTGAAAGCAAAACCGTTTTCCCAAAACCACTCGCTCCTAGAATATGAACGTGATGATTCTGTTCACTGTCGGTAAGTTCTCCCTTGGCAAAAAACTTTCCTTCGATTTTTCCGAGGACAACTCTTGGCTCCTTCGGGCGCTTCATAATGCGGTCGAACATTGTGCCTACCGAATTCATGCCGCACCTCTAATCAAGGCGTTTGCGTTAACTCTTTCAACGACGAACAGCTCTCCAAAGATTCGAGTTTCTTGTTTTAAAATTTGAAAAGGTTGATCGCGGTGGCACAAAAACCGAACTTGGCTGATACGCAAGTCGGAACTCGCCTTGCGAATGAGTGACACGTAAGATTTTACTTTGTCGCGGTAGCGCGACTTTGCTTTCGTCGCAATGTCCAATTCGACCGCTACCAAAGAGTTATCTGACGATGTGAAAATTCCGTCTGGAACGAAGCTCGCTGAGAAACCAAAAGAGCAATCCATTCCAGATCGAAGCATACGGTCAGAAATCCAGTTCGTTGCACCTTCCGTCGTTTCGAGTTCAATGCGCGTCTGCAGAAGTAACTTGTCGTGAATGAATGTGCGGTTATCGAAACCAAAGGTTGGCTTACTCGGAGCGACTCCGACTGCAAAATTTTTGATAGCGTAGAATGCTCGGTAGGTTGCGACGTAGTACTTGGTCGATTCTGAAAAAGCATAAGTGCCTCGAATGAATCCTGCCTTGTCTAGCTGCTGTAGTCGCTTCTTCGCCCAAGCGTCTGACTTCGATTCCAGGTTCTCATGAGTAACTCGGAAGAACTTCAAGAATACCTCGCGTGCGGAGGCGAACTTCATATCAAGGATAAAATTGAGCACCTCGAAGTCGCGTTCAGTTAACACGACGGATTTAAGAGACGCTGCCGCCAGTTTACGAGTAGTTACTTTCGAGCCGCGCTTGCCCTGTCTTTCCAACTGAACTTCTGTGACAACTCGATTCTCGGACTCGACACCGGCCATCTTCATTTTCAACTGCGCCGGGTTGACACCTCGATCTTCGATCTCGGTACAGGGCGTGTTCATTAACAAGGGGGACATATAAAACTCCTCAAAATCCCACCCTCTAAATTTTCTGTTTATTACTTCTCTGACTTCCTTCC
>CAJYOV010000347.1 GCA_913776405.1 Pseudobdellovibrionaceae bacterium | reverse complement strand
CTGTGCGCAAATCGCTCGATTCGAGGCGGATCTGTTGACGCGCTTTTCCCCCATTTTTAACCTGGTAGGACATGCGTTTTCGCGGATACAGAGCCTTTTTTATCTGGAGCGTCTTAATTGTTAGCGTCGTCCTCGGTGTCGTCGTTGTCGGTATTCGACAATCTCGCGCGAACGAATCGACTCCCGATCTCAAGTTCGAATGGATCGATGATGATGGCACAAGTGTCCCCGCTGATTGGCAATCGGCGACCGCGTGGACCTGGAACGAACAAAAGCTCGTTCTTCAAATTTGGTTCGAAGTGCCGAGCCATCTCACACCCACGCTGCCAGCTCAACTGACGAAAAAAATTGCCGCCCCCCAAACAAAGGCGCCGTTTAAAATTAGTCCTGATCACGTTTTGATCGTCATGCAACTCCAACAGCCGGTTGAACTCTTTCGGTTTGAAGACGGTCGAAACCGTTTTTTGAAAATCTCAACTCAGTCGACGAAAACAAATTGGATGAGAAACGCATCTTGCAAAGATGCGAGCCCCTTTCTTGAAGAAGTGCAGAACTCAGGCGTGGGTCCGTTTTTCATTTCGCTCACCTGTCGCGGCCGTGCTGGAGACGATACCGCTTGGATCGATATCGGTACATCGAGCGAAGTGAATGTCGAGATCGAACCTTTGGGTAAGACCAAGCACAAGGGCCATTCAATCTTGATGACAATGCCGGGCGCTGGCGCAAAGGCAAGTGAGCGCAAGCTTGCGATTCTGCGTTTTCGCGACACGAACGGCGATATCTCCGCTGTCTACACGCTAAGCGCGAACCCGCCTCAGACCGTCGCACCTGCGCCTGAGCCTTCGGTCGAACAACTACCGATTGCCGCGCCAGCGCCAGTCGTTAAACCAGCTCCGCAAGTTCTGCTCGCGCGTATGGGGCTGCACGCCCAATTTGTTCGTTCAGGTGAAGCACAAGAGGGTGAGAACCGTCGCGGCCGCTCGACTGCGGAAGTAGCTTTGAGCGGCCAAGCCGAGTTTCGCCGTATGTCCTTCAATGTCGAACTCCCAGTTCGCCGCATCGGTGCAGGTCTCGATGCAGGCTCGCCAGGCGACACGCTTTCGTGGGGCTATCTCGGCTTCAAACTTCGACCTGACGAGATCGCGGATGAACAGCGCACTCGAGTCTCTCTCGGTGTTCAAGCCTCCCTTCTGGATTCGCGACTGAAACCGACTAATGCTCAAAGTTCGGGCCGAGAACGCGTTTCGACGGTTTCAATTTCACCTGCCGCTGAGTGGGCGATTGATCGTAATTACTCCCTGTCCCTAGCCCCGATCGACATTCGCTCACAGCTTTCGATTCTTCGCGGGCGGGCCCTGTTTCCACTCGCGAGAGAGTCACGATACGCGATCGCAGTTGAAGCGTTCGGTGCTCGTTCATTCGGTAAGGCCCACGATGGCTGGTATGTCTCAGGCTTAACTCTGGGTTTCACAGGAGGCTTCTGATGAAACACCTCGACTTCGCACGCTTTAAACACGCGCTACGCTCGGCAACATCGAAGGCGGAGCCTGGGCTCATGAAGGTGACGTCACCTGTTCGAGAGATCAGCCGCGAGATCGGTCGCCGTGTGCTTCCGAAATCGCTCTTGGGTCGTTATACGCTTGCGCTTTTTGCAATCGCTGTCTTCATTATCCTGGAGCAAGTGATCGTGCAGGTTGCACTGCGAAGTCACGTCGACGACCAAAGGATCGCGCGTCTAGTTGAAGTCCAACAGTTCGAAGTCTCTCGACTCGTCAAAACTGCGATGTCGTTGCAGCTTGCGTCTCGCGAAAGCGATATTCGTGAACACGCTGAAAACCTTCAGGAAGTGGCGAGCGAGTTCAAAAAACGCCAGAAGCGAATTGAGTCGTTGGCCGGAACGACCGTGGGTCTCACAAACGCGTACAATCAGCTTGGGGTCGAAGACTTCCAGTACAAGGAAAAGTCTTGGCTCAACTACCGAGAGCGCGCTGAACTTCGCAAAGCGGCGCAGGTGATCGACAAATATAACGGCGCCTACCGCACAGAGCTTCGCTCGTTCCTCTCTGAACTTGACCAGAGATCAACAGACCGAATCGAATTTACAACGCGGGTTGAATTTGGCCTCTTCACGCTGACTCTGATCGTCTTGCTTCTTGAGGGTCTCTACATTTTCCGGCCAAGTATTCGCGCGCTCGAAGCAGCCTTACGTACGCGTTCTGACTTTATGAGCCGCATGAGCCATGAAATCAGAAACCCGATGAACGCAATCATCGGCATGACCGACGTTCTGTTCGAGACACCGCTCAACGAACTGCAACAGCGTTATTTGAGGGTTCTCTCTCGGTCGAGCCAAACTCTTCTCGATCTCTTAAACTCACTCTTAGACTTCTCGTCTCTCGAAAGTGGCAAAACGAAGATCGAAATCATCGATTTTGACTTGCACACGGTTCTCGAAAAGGTCGTGGATCTCTCAGCCGTTCGCGCTCACGAAAAAAATCTCGATCTCTCGCTCGATATCGATCTTCAGACACCTCTTGCCGTCACTGGCGACCCTGTTCGCTTACAACAAGTTTTAAGTAACCTGTTAACAAACGCGATCAAATTCACCTCAACGGGTGAGGTTCGATTGACCGTGAAGCCCGACGTCTCTTTGCAGGGCATCTCGTTTCTTCATTTCGCAGTTACAGATACGGGGATCGGGATCAAGCAAGAGGCGCTTAGCAAAATCTTCGAGAGCTTTGTTCAAGCTGACACAAGCACTCGCCGTCAGTACGGCGGCTCAGGTCTAGGCTTAACGATTGCCCGCGAGCTCGTGTCGTTGATGGGTGGCTCACTCGAGGTGTCGAGTGTTCTCGGTCAAGGGAGCCGCTTCGAGTTCTCTCTTCCACTTGCCTCGGGGCATCAACTCGAAAGCACTCTCTGGAACCGCGTCCAGGATTTCGATTTGAAAGGTCGCACCGGCTTCTTCGTTGGTCCGATGACAAAATCGATGCAACAAGCGGCCGATCTCATCCAAGCCTGCGGCGGCTACACCGAAACCCATCTGCAAGCGGTCGATCTCTCGAGTCCAAATACGTTTGTCATCATCTCGCCGCTCGCTGACGATTCACTGATTCAATTCTTACCTGAAAGCGTTTCTGACAAAACGCGCGTGATCTGCCTCATTCAAACGATACTGCCCGCCACGCGTATGAAGCAGTACATGAGTCTCGGTGTTTCTGAATTTGTGATGGCACCACTAAAGCCGCTCGAGTTCTTAGAGATGCTTTCGCGCGGCTCGTCTCGAACAAAGTCATCTCTCGTTTCGTCTGGCGAAACAGAAGGCCCAGAAGCAAAAAACGAATCTCAGGCATTCGAAGTCGAAGCTTCAATTCGAGTTTTGGTTGTCGACGACTCTGCCGAGAATCGGGATCTCGTTAAACTCTATTTGGCTAAACAGCCGAATTTGGAGTTAGCGTTCGCAGCCGACGGCTCACAAGCGCTTCAGAAAGTTCAGACCGAAAATTTCGATCTCGTTCTGACGGACATTCAAATGCCCGTGATGGACGGAATCGAGGAACTCCTTGCGATTCGCGAGTGGGAAGAAGCCAAAAACCTTCCACAAATTCCGGTTGTGGCCGTTACTGCAGATTCGAGGCCCGAGGCTCGTCTCAATCTAGCTCGTTTAGGGTTTCAAGAGATCCTGATCAAACCGATACGCAAAGCTCAACTTCTCGAAACGTTGGCACGGTACCGAACGCCGAAATCTCCAGGGCTTACGTCCGTCGACTTAACTTGAGACACGGATGTAAGGCCAAGGCCAGCTAGTTCAGAGTCGAGCCTCAAGGCAAATTGTGGCCAGACCGTAGACCGACTGTGGGCCAGAGAGGGTCAGTAAAACCGCGACAATCTTAAGAAAATCTTAAGTGAAGCTCACGTGATCCCGATAAGTTACACGTGAGAAACCTGTTTATTTCAACAGCCATTGCGATCGTCATTTCTACCGTTCTTTCGGGTTGTAAGCCCGGCGTTCAAGGTGGCGACTTGCCGTCTTCGTTCGAGGGCATCACCACACTCACGGCGGTTTCACCGACAGCTGTCGAGATGTCGTGGGAATTGAACAAGCGTTACGAGAAGTACCGCATCTACCAGGGCTTAAGCTCAACTCCGCTCAAAGAAGAAACGTTTCAGACGTCGATCGTAAAAGGGCTCTCACCAGCGTCGACGTATCAGTTCTCAGTCACGGCTGTCGATTCATCTGGCGTTGAAAAAGGCCAAGGCGTTTTCACGTCTGTTCAAACGTACGCAAATTTCCA
>CAJYOV010000346.1 GCA_913776405.1 Pseudobdellovibrionaceae bacterium | reverse complement strand
ATGCGGGACGTCCTGGCGAATGAGTCTGTGGCGCAGGTAGTGCGTGCGCGCCTCGCGAGGCCGTTAGCTTGCACGGATCATCGTGCATGTCTTCGCAGCCACGTTCGCCTTGATGGCGACCGCGTTTATCGAAAATTTCGAGCCCGCCGTGAACGCGGTCCCATTCGAAACAACAAAGAAGTTTCGATTTGCGAGAGTCTGTATACACGCGGATTCCGCCGCGCCCTTTTTCAATTCGATTTTTAAACTTACTGAAAAAGTCGTCGCAGCAGAGATCGATGCTGTCTTTGCAAATGGCACCTCGCTCTTTTGCACGTCGCTCAGGGATGCAGTTGCCACCACCCATCGCGCTTTTCACGCTCGACACCTTTTGGAGAACGAACATGGCGCTTTCAAGCGCCGCGTGAAGCACCGCACCCGTGGCCTCTTTAATGGTGTCGATCAACTTCTGAATTTCGGCAGTCATCTCGCGCTTATCGGCGAGGGTGATCATGTGAAGAGCGTAGGCCGCAGTAACCGTCAGAATGGCGATCTCGAGCGCTGCGATCGCAGCCTCGGGTGCAAGGACGAGGGCAGGAATCGCTTCCGTTTTTTGAAGTTCAAGACCACTGCGAGACGGCGTGAAGAGCGTGAAGACGGAGATAAGACAGGCAATGATCAAATAGCGCATTCATCTGTCAATTTACTAAATGAGTGCGGATGTCTCACGTCTTCGCCCCCGAACTCTGTGCGAACGTCGAGGCTAGGAAAGTCGCAAACGATAGCACGTGGCGAGTTCGCCGCGGATCTTCACTTTAAACATGATTTCAGGTTGGGAGACGGCGCTGGTCGAGCGAAGGGCTGCGTCGAAGCTGTCGGTGTCGCTTGTGAGAAACAGACCGCGCCAATTTCTGTTGCGATCAGCGACGGCAGCGCACGATTCGATGATCGCTTTGTAGAGCGCTGGGTTCGAGGCGCGATCACCGAACTGAACACCGAACGGTAGGTTTGAAACAACGAGCGAAACTTTGCCGATGCAGTCTTGCGCGTCTGTTTTCTGAAGCTCTGTCGCGAGTTCTGTCGAGTTGAGATTGAAGAGCTGCGCAGCTTGCGTTTCGCCAGCCGGTTTCGATGGGTTCAGATTCTTCTGAGCGATGCGAATCGCATTTGCGTCAATGTCACAGCCGATCAATCGCGCGTTGGGCGCAAAAGACCGAAGCTCCGTAAGAAGGGTTCCGGATCCACATGTTGGATCGAGAACCATATCGTCCTCTTTGGGCATCGCTGCGAACGCCATCGCGGCGGCGATCGTAGGCGGTAAGCTGCCAGCGCGTTCTTCCGAACGCTCGGCTCGGTTCTTAAAGAGTGGAAGCCCGAAGTACCAACTTTCGTCGATACAGAACATCCACACTTCATCTTCGATCTGATCGTCAAATTCGTAGCCGCGTTCGCCCATCGCTTTATTGAGAAAACGCGCAAGATCCTGCCGCTGAAAGTTTTTGCCCGCAACGCTCACGACGAGTCGGCGAGGGCCCGCGGCTTTTAATTCTTCCGCCATGAGACCCAGTTGCCGCTGCGAAATCTTAAAGCGTCCAAACGCGGGACAACGCAAAACCATTTCAGCCGTGCGAAGGCGCGGCAGGCCTTCATCCGACTTCACGTGACTCAAGAACAACAGATCGTGATTGCGCTGAAGTTTCGTAAACAATTTCTGATCGCGAGTAGTCGCGCCGACAAAGTTCAGTTCCTTCTGAGTGGTCTTTGCCAACCCAGGCGCACATTGAATCAGGTAACCCATCGCGGACCGGTTTTCAGCACCGGGCGACTGCTTCTTGAACTGAACTGAAACTGCATCCGCCACTGCTGCTTTAATCTGTTTCTCAGATTTCTTTTCAGGCTTCTGCGCTTCCGACGGCTTAGCCTTCTTCTCGAAAAGCTTCACGTTAGCGGCCCTGAATCATCGAGAAGAGTGTTACGCCGACAGCGGAGAGAGCGAGCGTCGCGAATGTCATGACCATGCCGACGACACGGGCGTTCATGCTGCCTTTTCCGAGCAGGCCGACTGCGTGAAAGAGTCGACCCATGAGCAGAAGGGCGCCGCACACGTGCATGTACCAAACGGGTGCCTGGACGAATTCGAGAGCCGCCAAAAGGACGAGGCCGAGTGGAACGTACTCGGCAAAATTGCCGAAGACCCGAATTGCTCGGTTGAGTTCGTCGTGACCGCCGTCGCCTAAAGAAACGCCGAGGCGCTTTCGTAAGCGAATCACTCGAACCGCGTTTACGATTGCGATCAAACCAAGGGCGGTAAAATAGGGCGCTGTGTGCATGGCTGGCGGTCTCCAATGGAAGCTCTAGGTCTATCTCACGGACACGACCTCGACGTCTAGTTTGAAGCTGAGCCACCGGGTAGACCCTTCAGTCTAGATTTCCCTCTTTGAGACAGTCGAAGCCTCAAGCGGTTAAGAGTGTCTTCCGATGAGACAGATGTCAGTGAACGAACCTTCCGGGTTCGCACGATTAGGCCAGGAGGGCCCATGAGACATCTTCAAGGCGATCTTCAAGTAGTTTTCGATGCACTTTACGACCTCGGAATCATCGAACCGGTTCTTCAACAGGACTGGCGTTCGCGCCTGGTTGAAATCGAAAATGGAAGCCCGCAATTGGAGACAGCCATCGTAGCCGCAAACGAATGCGGTCACGATAAAACGCGTTTAACAAACCGTTTGGGCGCTATGGACCGTCGTTCCCTTGAAATGCTCGCGATGGAGGTTGCACGTGAATACGCCGAATTTCACACGCGTGAACAAGAGCTTCACTAAATCCCTTTTAGCTGCCGTTGTGGTGACAGTTGTTGCCAGCACTGCTTCAGCGGAATGGACAGTCGACTTCTCACGTCGCTCACGCGCCGTGCGTGAAACGGACTTAAGCGATGCGGGCGACGATGTGCCATCACGTGGTCCAGCTAGCGTTGTGCCGACTGAAAATATTGGTAAAAAGGAAGAGGCACCGAAAGGTGTCTTCGACACGATCTTCGATTCGGGTGAGCCGGTGCAAGAGGTCGTGATTATGAATACGGACAAAGGGTTTGTACCTTCGACCGTGCGCGTGCGCGTTGGCGGCCGCTACAAAGTGAGCGTCGTGAACGTGAATGAAAAAGAAAAAAACGTGAGCTTTATTCTCGACGGATTCAGCGAACACCATTCGACTTACTATGGTAAGGTGAAGACGTTCATGCTCGAACCGAAGAAAGACGGCCTTTTCTCGTTCGTCTCTCCGGAAACGGCATCTGAAGGTCGCCTGATCGTGTTCAATCCGCAGATGACACTTCGAGCTCCAGCATCGGCAGCGCAGGCACCGAAGGCGCCTTAACAACGTAAGGATTTTCAACCGTGAGCCGCAACGATAAGCGCATTTCACAAGCCCACGAGCAGGCGATTGAGCAATACCTCACGCCTGTTCAGTCGTTGTGGAAAGACCCCACGGTCACGGAAATCATGATCAACGGCCCCGACGAAGTTTTCTTCGAGCGAAAGGGCAAGGTTGAGCGCGCCGAAGGCGTCAGTTTCCCAAGCGAAGACGACCTGATTGCAGCCGTCAACGCAATCGCAGGCTCAATCGGCCGCCGCATCAACAACGAAGAACCAAGACTCGATGCTCGCTTAGCCGACGGTTCGCGTATTCACGCTGTCATTCCACCGTGCTCACTGAAGGGCACGACCGTCGCGATTCGTAAATTTACTCAGAGCAAGATCACGATGAAGGACTATATCAAGCTCGGCGCCATCAGCCCCGACGCTGCAAACTTCCTCGAGATCTGCATGTTCTTAGGTAAGAACATTCTCGTCAGCGGTGGTACCGGCTCAGGTAAGACAACACTTCTATCGCTTCTCTGCACGCGTATTCCAAAAGGGTATCGACTGATTGTCATCGAAGACGCCGCCGAACTCGTCGTTGATTACGAGCACGTGGTTCGCTTCGAGACTCGTATGGCTGACGAACACGGTCGCTTCGAGGTCAGCATGCGCGATCTTTTGAAGTCGGCTCTTCGTCTTCGCCCGGACCGCATCATTGTCGGTGAGGTTCGCGGATCCGAGGGCATGGAACTCATCCAAGCGATGAACACCGGTCACAAAGGAT
>CAJYOV010000345.1 GCA_913776405.1 Pseudobdellovibrionaceae bacterium | reverse complement strand
ATTCGGACGCAAGCGAGGAAGAACGACGATTTCACCCCGTTCATTCATCGACACGGTCGCGTTCTTGGCATCGACTTCAGTATATTTTCCGTCTGCGCGCTTCTGTGGCGCTGGGCTCAAGTCACGGAACTGCGGGCGCTTCGTAATTGGGTCTACTTCAACCGGTTGAGGTACACCGTTTTTATCGTACTTCACTTCGATGTAACGGTTCATGACGTCAGGGTTGTTGTGTGGGTTATCGGCTTGCGGAATGTGCGGTGAATAATCGGTGCCACTTAAGAAATGGATCTCGCCGCCCCGACCGTCTGGAATCACGGAAATACGCGGGTCTTCGAATAAGAATTTATTTTCAGGCGACGATTCGAGGAACACGCTATGGAAATGCGGTTTGCCATCGATCATTTCATAAAGAAGAACGTCAGACACATAGCCGTTCGGGCTGATCTCACCGTCTTTTCGATCGATCCCTGTTTCGTATTTGCGAACTCCGCGAGTGTACATCCAAAAGCGCTTCTTACCGTTTGCTCCGATGGCGCTATCGTAAGTTGAGTTCGGGAATTCAAAGTATTCACGACCGTTGTAGACCGTCGGCTGACCGCCGGGCGCGTAGCGCGGGCCCAAGTTTGTTTCAGCGATCAAGGCTGGCTTGAACTGACCTTCCAGCGCAACGCTTACTCGCTTCACATAAGGGGACTCAGCGATGCCCTCAAGCTGCACCGACTCGAGAAGCTCAGTGGGCACGGTCGAGTTTTGACCAGGCTGCGCAGGACTCCGTTCGGTGATCGTGCGGTCCTTCGGCTTTACCGGGAGTGGTGGCGCCACGGCTTTATAGCCAATGAACTTTCCGAACTCAGCTTCGCACTTGCCACCGATGGCGGCATAAGCTGGCTGAACGTTCATTAGGAGGTACACGGCAAACGAGGCTGCGAGAGCGGCTTGTTTTTTCATACAGAGGCACTACTTCAAGGCCAGGGCCAACAGGCTCTCGCGAGAGCTTTTGCTACCAAGATCAGGGCCTTACGCCGGTTATCCACAGACCTAGGAAAACGAAAAAGAGGGCTCGAAGTTTCGACAGTGCTGCCGAATTTCGTCCCCCTTTCAGATCGTTCTTGAAGTTCTTACTGTTAAGACCCGTTTATCTTCGAGATGAGCTTCGATTTAACAAAGGCTCATCTCTAGGACAGCTTCGGGTTTTTAGGACTGGCGAGCGCGCTTGTCTGCCGCAAGGGCTGCTTCACGCATCACTTCCGCGAGCGTCGGGTGCGCATGGAAACTGCGAGCGATGTCTTCACTCGAAGCGCCAAACTCCATCGCGACTGCGGCTTCAGCGATCATGTCGGATGCGCGTGGCCCCAGGATATGAACTCCGAGAACGCGATCGGTTTGCGCGTCCGCAAGGACCTTCACTTGCCCATCTGTCATGCCGATCGCTTTTGCACGCGCATTCGCAGCGAATGGGAAAGCACCCGCCTTGTACGCGATGCCTTTTTCTTTCAGCTGCTCTTCCGACATACCGACGCTTGCGAGCTCCGGCCAAGTGTAGATGACACCCGGAACCGTTTCGTAATTCACGTGGCCGTGGCCGGTTGCGATGAACTCAGCGACGGAAACACCTTCTTCTTCCGCTTTGTGAGCGAGCATCGGGCCGACGACTGCATCGCCAACCGCGAAGATGTTTGGAACTTTCGTTCGAAGGTGCGCATCTACTACAACGCGACCGCGGTCGTCTTTATCGATGCCGACGTTCTCGAGACCGAGTTTGTCGGTGAACGCTTTACGACCGACAGCAACGAGAACGACGTCGCCCTCGAGGGTGCCTTGCTTTTTGTCTTCACGAGTTTCGTAGCTTACTGTGACGCTTGAGCCAGTCGACTTCACACCGGTGACACCCGTGTTCAGCATAAACTCCATGCCTTGCTTCGAAAGCGAACGGTGAAGAAGTTTTGCCGTTTGTTGATCCGTACCGGCACCCGCGATCATCGGAGCAAATTCAACAACCGTGACCTTCGCACCTAAACGAAGCCAGACTGAGCCAAGCTCAAGGCCGATGACGCCGCCGCCGATCACGATCAAATGCTTCGGCACTTTTGGAAGCGCTAGCGCTTCTGTCGAAGTGATGATTGTTTTGCCGTCCGGTTTTGCGAACGGAAGATCGATCGGCGTCGAGCCAGACGCAATCATGATGTTCTTTGTCTGAAGTTCTTTTTTCTCGCCGCCTTGAACTGCGACACTTACCGAGTTCTTACCCGTGATTGTGCCCCAGCCGTTGAAGACAGTGATTTTGTTTTTCTTCATCAAGAACTGAACGCCGTTTGTCAGATCTTTTACGATCTTGTCTTTGCGGGCCATCATCTTTGGAAGATCGAGCTCGAAGCCAGAAATCTTTAAGCCGTGCATCTCAAAGTCGCCGTGAGCCGCCATCGAGTAGTGCTCAGACGAATCAAGAAGAGCCTTCGATGGGATACAGCCTACGTTGAGGCAAGTGCCACCGAGAGTTGAGCCTTTTTCAATGATCGCAGTCTTGAGACCTAGCTGTGCGGCACGAATAGCGCCGGTGTAACCGCCGGGGCCTGCGCCGATTACGACGAGATCAAATTGGTTGTCTTGATCAGCCATCGATTAAATCTCCAACAACAGACGTGACGGATCTTCGATGCCTTCTTTGACCTTCACGAGGAACGTCACGGCTTCTTTACCGTCGATCACGCGGTGATCGTAAGAAAGGGCCAAGTACATCATCGGGCGAATCTCGATCTTGCCGTTGATCACGACAGGGCGATCTTCGATTTTGTGCATGCCGAGAATACCTGACTGCGGCGGATTCAGAATCGGTGTCGACATGAGCGAGCCATAGACGCCGCCGTTTGAGATCGTGAACGTACCACCTGAAAGATCGTCGACCGCGATTTTACCGTCGCGTGCTTTGAGTGCGTAGTGGCGGATCGCTTGCTCGATTTGGGCAATCGTCATTTGGTCCGCGTCTTTAACAACAGGAACGATCAAACCTTTTTCAGTACCGACGGCAACGCCGACGTTTACGAAGTCGTGATAGATCAGATCTGTCTTATCGATGAAGGAGTTAACAGCTGGAACGGCCTTCAAAGCTTGGCAAACGGCTTTTACGAAAAAGCCCATGAAGCCGAGCGAGAGACCATACTGGGTTTTGAAACTGTCTTTGTATTTATCACGAAGACCCATGACCGCTGTCATGTCGACCTCGTTGAACGTCGTAAGCGTTGCTGTCGTTTGTTGCGACATCACCAGACGCTCAGAGATCTTTTTACGGATCGTCGTCATCGGCACACGGCGATCGCCGCCGCGCTCACCGCGATTAATAACAGGAAGAGCTGGAGGTGCTTCTTGCTTTTTTGCTGGCGCTTGCGCGGGCGCACCCAATGATGGTGATGCCGTAGCGCCGAGGCCGCCTTGTTGTGGCGCAGGCGCTGTCATCGCGTCGTTTTTCGTGAGGCGACCGTCTTTACCCGTGCCTTTGATCTGCGAAGGGTCGAGACCGCGCTCATTCACCACACGCTGTGTCGCTGGGCTCAAATGCTGTTGCAGTTCGGGCGCGATTTGTTTGCCACCGCTCGCTGCCGGCTGCGCCGCTTGAGTTTGCGGAGCAGGCTTTTCTGCGGGCGCGGCTGCTGGAGCATCCGTTTGCTTCGACGGCTGTTGCATCCCTGCGGTCGCAACGCCTTCCGTGTCGATCGAGGCGACGCTTGCGCCAATCTGCACAGTCTCGCCCGCTTTTGTTGATATCGTGAGAACGCCATCGTTAGGTGCAACGACTTCGACGCTCGCTTTATCAGTTTCGAGAAGAAGAATGATTTCGTCGCGTTTAACGAATTCGCCTGATTTTTTTGTCCACTCGCCGATGGTCGCTTCCGTGATGGATTCGCCGACTGCTGGAACTTTGATGTCTACTTTCACTTTGTCGTCCTATCCGTTATTTCGATTTTTTAAGTTTCGCTGAAGCAGCACCTGGAACTTCGAAGCAGCGAGCGACGATTTCTTTCTGTTCGCCTGCGTGCACTTTTTCGTTGCCGGTTGCCGGGCTCGCACGGTCTGTGCGGCCGTTGTAAATGACTTCGACTTGGCTCAAGCCCAAGACTTCACGCATTTCGAGAAGGCGTGGGAACATGAACTGCCAAGCGCCCATGTTTTTCGGTTCTTCTTGCGTCCAGATGATGCGCTTCAAATTTGGATATTGGCGCACGATCGCAGCAAGCTTCTGTTCCGGGAAGGGATACATCTGCTCAACACGAACGACTGCTGTTGCGTCGCCTTTTGCTTTGTCTTCGAGCGCTTCTTTGCCGGCCATGATGTCGTAATAAACCTTGCCCGTGCAAAGAACGAGGCTTTCGACGTTTTTCGCACTCGCGTCCGCGTCGCCGATCACTTCTTGGAACGAACCGTCGTAGAGGTCCTTCAAGCTTGAGATCACTTTCGGATGACGAAGAAGAGATTTCGGCGACATCACGACAAGAGGCTT
>CAJYOV010000344.1 GCA_913776405.1 Pseudobdellovibrionaceae bacterium | reverse complement strand
CGCTCAACTCGAAAGATGGCTCGAATCAGCGAAACGAGAAGAAGTCTTTCAAAACGACGGCTCGTTTCTACTAAAGCGAATCGTTAGACCTTGAAGCCCTGATCTTTCAACGCGGCTTTAATTTTCTGAATATGCTCGGCGCTCGCCGTTTCGATCAAAAGATCGATACGCGTTTCGCGAATACCAAGCTCAGGCGACACGCGGTCGTGATAAACCTCGAGGATGTTGGCGCGATTTTCAGCCATGATGCTCGTGATGCGATTCAAGTTTCCTGGCAAGTCGTCGGTGATCACAGTCATGCGTGCGAGGCGATGCTCTTGGCGAAGGCCGCGTTCAATCACTTTCGACATGACGTTCAAATCGATATTCCCACCGCAGAGAACAACACACGTGCGTGCGCCGAGATCGAGACTCTCAACCTTCGACATCAATGCCGCGAAGCCTGCCGCCCCTGCGCCTTCGGTCACGGTCTTCGCTTTTTCCATTAAGAACACGATCGCTTGCGCGACCTCGTTGTCCTCGACTTGCACGATTTGATCGACGAGCTTCGAGATGTACGTTTCGTAAATACGGTAGCTCGGATTCTTAACTGCGATCCCCTCAGCTATCGTTGCAATCCGCTTTTTGCGCTCAACGACGGGTTCGCCATTTTTGAGATTCATCATGGCCGGAGCTTGATCCGAAACGACGCCGATGATTTTGATCGAAGGTTTGATCGCTTTCGCTGCGGATGCGATGCCCGAAATCAACCCGCCACCACCGATCGGGATGATGATTGAATCGAGATTCTGAATTTGCTCCATGAGCTCGAGACCCAGCGTGCCTTGGCCGGCGATCACTTTCTCATCATCGAACGCGTGCACGAAGATGTAGCCTTTTTCGCGCTCAAGTTCCTTCGCGTAGGCGAAAGCTTCATCGTAGAATTCGCCGTGAAGGATGACGTTCGCGCCCCACGAACGTGTTGCGTTCACTTTTACGATTGGCGTTGTCAGCGGCATCACAATGTTGGCGCTGACACCTAAAACCTTCGCGGCATAAGCGACGCCTTGTGCGTGATTGCCCGCAGACGAAAGCACAACACCGCGCTTTCGCTCTTCAGGCGTGAGCGAACTCATCTTGTTCATCGCACCGCGAATCTTGAAGCTGCCGGTGAGCTGCTCGTTCTCGCACTTCAGCCAAACTTCTGTGCCTGGAACGACGAAGGTCGGCGGCGCCTTGCGTACGGGCGTTAACGTGATCGTCGATTTGAGAAGCTCACGTGCTTGTTTGATGTCGTCGAGAGTGATTGCGCGAAATCCAGATGTGTTTGCCATAAGGCCCTCGAGACTACTTAAGCATTTGCTCCAATGTCACCAATAAGCGGTAAATCCGAGAACGGGAATGACTTTGCCCGTCGGACGAAGAGGCCGCATGTCGGAATCCGTGTGCGGCTCAACAAGCTCATCGTTGAAAAAATAAAACGGCGCCATCGATTTGCCACAGTGCTGACAGGCTTTGACGTCTTTGCCATCAGACTCCGTCACTCCATTACAGCAGTGGCAGCGCCGAATGTGCGTGAACGCTTTGATCGCCAACTTTTCTTTCTTCTTCCGCGGTAAACCCATTTTGTCGCCCCTCGAGATGAATCTAGAAGTCGTTGTTCAAGACGGATGATCCGCCTTCTTGAACCTCAAGTCTTCCATGCCGGACTTTCGCCCACAAGACTGCAAGCTACTGTTATTATTTGATTATCCGTCTAATGACTTGACGCAGCAATCGGAAATCAGGAGTGCTCCACGTCACTTATGCGCAAACAAAGACGCCGCACTCGACTGGGTTGCGGCGTTCAAAAAACTCAAATGGCATTCCGAATTGAGATTAGCGGCCCCGTCTCGGAAACCCAACGCGGCCCGAAATCGTGACCCGCTCACCCGCCTCTGTCAGATAGGAACCCGTGAGCCGAAACTTACCTAGGCCATCGTTCGCCATTGAAAGTTCCGAGTCGTCGGTGCGATAGCGGAAGGCTTGTTTGCCAACAACCCCTGCAGGGCCGCCACGAAGCGAGAGCACGTTTTCATCCATACGCAGTGATTCAACGACAATGTTCTTGATAGTCGCGTTCCGATTTGAAGCTGGATTTAAGATTTTGAACGTACTGCGAATGTTGAAGCGGCGGTTGGTCTGCTGAATCAGAATCGAGATTTGGCAGTTCGTATAAACCGCGCGGCCGACAGCGAGTCGGCAGTACCCTTCACTCGAACTCGAAGTGTAGTTGCCAGAAAAATTGCGAGCAGGCCCGCTGTAGTCTTCAACAAAGACCGGGCTCTCAGCTTCGGCGCCATTTCCCGTTTTCTTTTCATGGCAACCCGTAGCCGCTAGAACGCCTACGCTTGCGAGGATCAGAACTGTGTTTCGAGCGATTTTTCTCATACGCCCTTGGTTATAAACCATCCCGCATCAGCTTGAGCTCGCTTCAGGAAAGGCTACAGGGGTCTTTGTAGAATGTACTGCTTCATCCCTGGATGGGTGGAACTAGATCGAACTGGCACCGCGCTCTCTGGGCGTCTTCTGGCTCAATGTTTGTATCGAGGTCCGGGTTTGATAACGACTCTTTTCACCAGGAACTTCAGATGAAGATGCTTCTCTCAATGCTCGTTCTCCTCGTGGCAGCGCAAGCGCACGCGATCGACTTTAAGTCGCCAGATGTTCGGTTATCGACTTACGAAAAACATCGCGGAGCCGGGAATTTGGATATGCCCGGGCTAAGTTACGAATCAGGGCTCTACTGCTTTACCGGCGAGTGGTTCAAGACGTCACTTCCGCAGCAAATCGTCTATCGCGTCAGGATCGAAAATAGACGCTCCGATAATTTCTACGTCGTAAAGATGAACGGTTATTTTATCAATTCCGCATTGATGATGAGAAACGCGACACCGGTGAAAGAGGACTTCGACGGTAAACCCTGCGCGCGTTTTTGTAAGGGCAATTTTGTCGAAAGCTCACTGATGGGTTTCAAAGTCGGCTTCGAGATGACGGTTGCGAAAACGGATTCTGGTCCTGCACCGGCTGACGAGATTCTAGATGATTCGGAAACAGCAACGCTGTCGCAAGTCTACGGACCTATCTTCAAAGCCGCACTTTCGCAGTCGCAATCGTCATCGTTTGACCTTCCGTTCTTTGGCTCGGAGGCCTACAAAAACGTCGACAATAAAGATCCAATCGCGATTGCGATCGCAGCCATGACTCACGCGAAAACTGTGGATCCTTCGAAAGCAGATTCGATCCCTGTCGTGACCCTCACGAATTCTTTTTGACGGAACTGCGCTTAATTACGGATTCAAGCGCAGGAGCATTTCGGTGTCGTCGATGCTTTGGCCGCCGACGCGGAAGAGGTCTGGGATTGTGCCGTAGGCCTTGAAGCCGAATTTGCGGTAAAGCGATTTTGCCGGCTCGTTGTGTTCGAAGACATTGAGCTGCATCCATGTCAGGCCCTGCGAACGAGCCCACGCGATCGATTGCGTGAGAAGTTCGGAGCCGTAACCACCACGGCGATGCGATCGCTGTATGCCCATTTGCATAAGACACCGATGAAGTGAGGACGGCAGCCGTGGATGGTGATTCAAGCGGAGCATCCCGAAGATCGTCGTTTCATCCGTGATGATCCAGATGCGTTCCCACCCGATCTCTTTTACGGATTTCTCGAACGACTCGAACTTTGGATCGCAGAAGAGATCGAGTGTGAGAGCTTCGCGATCTATTTCCGGCATGAAGACGAGATCGCCGTCTCGGCCGGATTCGTCCCAATGACGGCAGTGATGCTCGTAGAGTTTTTTAAGGTCGGATGTCGTAGCGAGTCTGACAAACGCTTTTCGCATCGGCTCTCGACCCTTTCGTAGCGCAGAGACTTAAGTGTGCTTGGTCCACGCCATCGGAATGTCGGCTTCGTAGGTCCCGTCTGCGTTTCGAATACGCCCTTCAAAGACGCCTTCGCGCCTAAAGCCGATCGATTCGTAAAAGGCGATCTGACGGTGGTTCGATTCACGTGCGATCATCTCAATTCGTTCAATACCCTCGCGGTTCAACTGAACCTCTTCGAGAAGATCGAGAAACAATCAGCTGAATCCCAATTGGCAGGACTTGATCATTCGCGACTTTCAGCCGTTTAACTTCGCCGGTGCCCAAGTCGTCAAATACAAGTAC
>CAJYOV010000343.1 GCA_913776405.1 Pseudobdellovibrionaceae bacterium | reverse complement strand
CGACCGCCGCGTGGGTGGTACGTGTGAGTCATACGCGCTTCGCCTTTGATACCTTTGATATCGAATGGGTCCATCATGCGTTCGCGAACGGCTTCGACATCCGGCTCGGTACGGACGTCGATGTTGAAATCGCCGCCGATCATGATCGGCACGTCTTTACCGAATTTCGATTGGTAACCGTCGACGATGCGGCCCACTTCTTCATATTGAGCTGTGCGGAGCTTCACCGAGCGCGTGTCAGAGCCGCGATCGCGCTGTGACTTTCCATGAACGCCGATGAAGATCATGACGGGTTGTGCGTTTGGACCGTCTGTTTTGCGGCGAACGATCAAGGCAGGCGCATCGCGCGAGAAGAGACGTGTTGTTTTGCCGTTCTCTGTCCAGGTCGCATCTTTATGAGTTTCGAGAGTGATATCGAGTGGCAAGTCGCGCTTCACTAAGAAGCCGATTTGAATACCGCGTTCGTCGTTTCCTTCGACCAACATCGCTTTATATTTGTTGTTTAAGTGGTCTTCCGAAAAGCGTTGAATCGCTTCAACACCTTCGACCTCTTCCATCACGATGAAATCAGGGTTCGAATCGGTGATCGCAGTCGCGATGCCTTCGAGTTCGGCCTCTGGCTTAACTTCCGCGTCGGTGATGCGCTTGAATTCTTCATCCGAAATACGCTCGAACTTACCTAAGCGCATGAAGAGGTTTTCGACGTTGTAAGCCATCATCTTCAAGCTTGTGACCGTTTCAAGCTCGCGAGTTTTGACTTGGGCGTTGGCGTTTGAGCTGTTTGCGACAACGGGAACGCGCGGCTTTTTGCGGAAGAGGGACTCGCTCGATGCCGATTGCGAGTAATCGCGATTGGCGAAAGCGGTCTGACACATATTGAGTGCCGAAGCTTTCAGTGGAAGAGCGGTTGAAGCGACAACTAACAGGGTCGTGAACAGGCTCTGCAGACGCAATCGAAATCCCTTCGGAGAGAGGCCGATCTCAAAAATGTTTGAGAAACGTTCAAGAGTAGTACTTGATTCGTGATGAGGCTTCAAACTGCGGACGTGAACTTGTGATCAAAACAGGCAGCTTTGAATTCTTTACCTGACACGTAACAAGACACGCTCATTCCGAGGGCAGTGACGGTGTCGATGCGCCCACGTTCGATCTGATCCTGGCACAAGCCATGCTTTTCCATGCGCATCGAGCTTACGGGCTCTTCTCGCGCGAAGACTAACGGAGGCCAGTCGTGCAAGCTAACTCGGCATTCAACAGACTCGTAAAAACGGTGAATCCAAAAGCGGCCTCTATTGCCTCTATTAAAGTGATCGTCGCGGTTGGCTTTCTGGCGGCGTACGCCCCGACGGCTGCCTTAGCCGCTGACGCCTGCACAGAGTCGGCGCTTGTCGCGTTGAGAACGGCGCTTGTCGCTCAGAACCAGGGTCCGGTGCCGCTCGCACCCGCAATTGCCTACAACGGACTCAACGGCATGCAGATCGCGCAAAACCGCGCGAATAACTCGTCTGAAAATCAGTATCTCGCTGCGACTTTCTCGAAATTCTCGCGCGCGGTTCGAGCGTTCATCGATTCAAAAGGCAGTGCTGATCAAACGGCCCTCGCGACACTTGGAGCTGCGGACCGTCGCCACTTACCGTTGATCGTGAAGCGCCCCCAAGGGAATTCGAACGCAAGCCCACAAGCAGACTGCGGTGCAGGCAATTGCCAAGACTTCACCATTGACGTGAATCAGCTGCATGTTCTTCCGAACCGCTCGGCGAAAGATGTGATCGACCGCATCTCGAAGTACAAACTCGAATCGATTGATTCCCTCGACGTGCGTTTCTGCGAAACGGCGCAGGGGTGTGCCGCTTCGTCGGATCTCTCGAAAGTGGGCGGCCCCGTTCAGGAAGTGAAGACGGCCGCGCCGATGGCCATCAACAAGAACTACACCGTGCGGGAAATCGTAAGCATTCCGTTCTTCGGTAAACTCGACAACACGTCGATCTATAAGGTCACACCGGTCACGATGTGCGGAAAGACTGCGTATCTGATGACAGGTCGTGCAACTCGCGACAACAACACGTTTGTGAATTCATCGTCGGACATTCTCGCCTTTGAATACGCCGACCGTGTTTTGGTCTATGTCGCAACTCAAGGGTTAGCGGCCAAAGGTCGTGGTCCAGCGCAAAGCCTGTTCCTCGGTACGTTTAAAGGGAAGGCCTTCAGCTCGCTCGCGAATTCGTTTAACGGTCGCTCAGAAGTGATCGGCGATACCGCGCGCGTTTCAGCGAACGGCCAGTTGAAGTAAGAGTCTAGATCCGATCCAAGCTTGGCCTAATTTGACGCGACTGTCTCAAGTCGCGACTCTGACGCTCCGATGAAGAGACACCAGTATGGTTCCCTTAAAGAGCGTCTAGGATGGCATGCTCGAAATTGGCGAAGGGATTTGCCCATGTTTCGTATGTTCGCACTCGCGGCTCTCGCATTTTTGGCGGGAAGCACGGCGTTCGCGCAGTCATCCTCAAATGCATCGAGTGGTCCGATGATCTTCGATGTTCGTCGCTCACTACCACTTGAGCCGAACGAGCCTGTTTACAAAGACTTCTATATAAACGCCGGGCCAGAATCAGGCTTAAAAAAGGGCGTCTTTATCTCGGTTGTTCGGCCTCTCCCTATCCACGATCCGATTCAAAACAAGCAACAGGCGACACTGAACGTTCCTGTTGGCCACCTTCAAGTTCTACATGTGGAGCGAGGGATTACAGTCGCTCGATTACAAGATGAATTGACGGATGACGAGCGACCAACGCTTGAGTTCGAGGGCGTGATGGTCGGCGACCGGGTCGATCTCGGTTCGATGACAACGACTGCACCGAAGCGCCCATCCGACAAAAAGAAATCAGGTGGTTTGTTTGGTGCGACGGCGCAACAAGCACAACCGACGACAGCGGCCGCTGTGCCGGTGCCGGCTGCGCCAGCCGTTGAAGTTAAACTTGAGTCGAACTCAGCAGCGGTTGCTCTTCAAGGCGCACAAGCCCTCAATGCGACGGACTCCTCAAGTGTAGCTCCAGCTCCGGCTGAGGCGCCAGCACGCGCTCCAGATACGGCTCAGCCGGTGACTCCATCAATTCAGCCTACTAAAACTGCGGCGGCTCAGCCTCAGTCGGCTTAAATTCCAAGTTCTGCACGCTTGGAAAAAGCGGTTCTCGCGCACCCGCAATTTTGTTAGTCTCCCGGCCTCAAACCGGGAGATTTTCTTTTGAGCTCAAAGCCAGCTTCTCAATATTTCCGCCTTAAAGTTTTGGGCCTCGACCGCTCGCTCGAAGACGATTTTTCGACGAGCTGTTTCGCGATGGGCGCGGCGGGCGTCGCAGAAGATCTCAAATTCGTTCAGGCGGATCTTCGCTACGACCCAGATGTCGTGGAAACTCCAGTCCTTGATCTGAATGTGTTCTTTGAGACATCGCCAAGCGAAGACCTTCTGCTGCAACTTCAGAGTGAGTACCCCAAGATCCGCATCGAACTCTTGAGCGAAGAAAATCGTGACTGGCTCGAAGAGTGGAAGAAGGGCTTTAAAGCCTTTTTGTTTGCGAAGCCGTTCTGGGTCGTCCCGAGCTGGCTCAAGCCGCCCGCTGAGGCGCCTTCAAATCCTGACCACATTCTTTACGTTGAGCCCGGCATGGCGTTCGGAACAGGCACCCACGAGACAACACGCTTGGCTGCGGGGCTCATTATCGAAGAGCTCGGTCGCAAAGTTGCGGGCTCGCTTCTCGATGTCGGAACAGGCACAGGCGTGTTGGCTCTCGTTGCGCGCCGTCTGGGTGTTCAGCACGTCGTCGGCATCGATAACGATCCGGAAGCTCGCCGAACAGCGCGCGAAAATCTAGAGCTGAACGTCGCGCGCGCAAAAGATCCTGCGAACACGGTCGGTATCGAGATTCCCGATAAAAACGTAGAAGACATCGAAGAACAATTCGACATCGTCGTTGCAAACATCATCGACGGTGTTCTCACGATCATTCAACACGAGCTAAACCGCACATTGAAGCCAGGCGGGCGTATGATTCTGTCTGGTGTCCTCACGGATCGCGAATCTGAATTCTACGCGAACTTCACGGCCGCAACGGGTTTGAAACTTCTTGAGAAACGTACAGACGGCGAGTGGTCGGCCGCTTTGCTCGAGAAAGCTCAAGGGTAATTCCGATGCGCCGTTACTGGATTCCGAAGGACATGCTCTACGGCTCAGATCAGGTTGTCATCTCGGGCGACGTTCTTCATCACGTGCGCGACGTGTGCCGCATGCATATCGGCTCGAAGTTCGAGGTGATCGTTGAAGGCGGCGCGGCCCACCTCGTTGAAATCATCTCCGAGACAAAACACGATTCAACCGCCCGAATTCTGGAAACGCGCGCGATTCCTGAGTTGCCGAAACCACACGTGCATCTCGCGCTTAGCATTCCTCGTTTTCCGGTCTTTGAAGCGGTCATCGAAAAAGCCGTCGAACTTGGCGTTACGCGGATCCACCCCTTTTTCTCGGATTTTAGTTTTATCCGGACGCAAACCGACGTTTGGGACAAAAAACTCACTCGTTTTGAAAAGATCGTTCAAGGGGCCACTCAGCAATCGGGCCGCGGCGATTTGATGAAAATCGCGGCTCCTGTCGATTTTAAGAAGCTCTTAGAGGAATTTAACCGGACCGAAGGCGCGAAGGGTCTATTTGCATACGAGGGTGATGCACACCTTTCCGCCAAGGATGGCGTGGGTCGCATCGTTTCAGCCAAGGCCGACGGGCGCTTACAGGAGGCATGGCTCTTTGTCGGCTCAGAGGGCGGCTTCTCGGAAAAAGAAGTTGAGTCATTCCAGTCGGTTGGGTTGACGTCCGTCACTTTAGGAAGCCAGGTGCTACGAGTTGAAACGGCTTGCGTCGCTCTCGTCAGCATCCTAAAGTATGACCTTGATCTGATGCGTTGAGCACTTGTCGCTCACATCGTTTGAGCACTTGTCGCTCACATCGTTTGAGCACTTGTCGCTCACATCGTTTGAGCACTTGTCGCTCA
>CAJYOV010000342.1 GCA_913776405.1 Pseudobdellovibrionaceae bacterium | reverse complement strand
GGCTAGAACTATTTTCGTGAGATCTTCGATCGACTTCACCGAGTTTTGTGCGATCTCTGAAAGGTCTTTTGCTTCAACGGCTTTTTGCGTCGGCGCAACTGGTGTTGGATCGACTAGCTTCATCGTGATCTTCAAATTGTTCTTTGAGACCGGCACGTTTTTGTAGAGCGCAGCTTTTAAGTCTTCAGGAATTTCTTTGAGCTCAGAGTAAATCTCGACATCAACTCGCGAGATATCCGACGACTCGAGCTTGTTCGGCACGAACGTTTCTTTCAGACCAGACGTCCCGGGAAGTTCAGCTTCGTACGATTTGAATTCGACACGAGCCAAGACTTGAGCCTTCGGATCTTTTACGCGAACGATTTGTTCAAGACGGCTACGAAGCGCGTCTTCGAGTTTCACGCGCTCGAGAAGATCCGCTTGCGCGGACTCTGGCAAGAGAGCGGTCGTAAGTAGAAGCGGGGCCCATAAAGACATTAGAGAGGTCGTCACTGCTGCCATTTTAAAAGTGCGAATCATAACGTTTCCTTCCGGCGTTCGAGACGAATCGACAAAGACCGCGAGTTTCGCGTGTTTGATGAGTTCGCCTGAACGAAAAGGTATTTCGGTTCGAAACCTGCTTTTTTTGCTTCTTTGAGAGCGGCAAAGCCGCGCATGCTGCTCAACACGTAGTTGTCGCTTAAGACCCGCGTCTTGTGGCGGCGAAGAGGTGAATTGTCCGTATGGCCTTCGAAGTAAAAATTGAAGGAGCCGTTATAGGGTTTTGCGACCTCGAAAAACTTAGCTAAGAGCGCCATGTTGCGCTTCTGGATGGAGTACTTGCCCTTCGAGAACATGTTGTCTGGAAAATTGACGACCAGAAACTCTTGCTCTTGATCGATCTTCACATCCATCGATTCCAGCGCTTGAAGAAGCGTTCTAGGCACGTGACGTGCCTTTGCGATTTCTTCCGGATCGACGGATGCAAATTCGGCTGAACCCGCTGTGCCGCTACCTTGGCCGGCGCCAAGGCCCGCACCGCTGCCAGGCCCTTTGCCGGCACCTGCTCCCGCGCCTGCTGCAGTGGCGCCGGTTGACTCCGCCAGCTGTTGGCTGATGTTCAAGATCAGACTGTCGCGTTTTTGTTCGTCGACAGAATAGAAAAGAATGAAGAATGACAGAAGTGCCATCAAAAAATCGGCGTACGAAACTGCCCAAAGATGGGCGTTCTCGTCTTCGTGAACTTCAATTGTTTCCTCCCGATCGATTCTCGGGAGAGAACGTTTAGGCCGCACGACTTCCTACCTCATCTTCCACCAAGAGCGATGCTTCTTCGTTATTAATGAGAAGCAAGACTTGATAGACGTTTTTCAAATAAGACTTTTCGGAGATCTGTTTGAGCTGAAGACGATCGGCGAGCGGCATGATGATCGCGTTCGCAATCGCGAGACCGAAGAACGTCGCGGTCATCGCCATGGCGAGTGCCGGACCCATCTTGGCGCCTTTTGCTTCAAGCGTTTGGAAGAGCGTCACGATACCCATGACCGTGCCGGCCATTCCGAGAGCTGGCGGGTATTTCGAGAGGTTTTTGAGCGCTTGAATCGCGTCGACTTGCTTCTGCTCGAGTTCTTGCTTCTTCTGCGAGAGCAAAACAATGAAGAGCTCTGTGTTTGACCCTTGCGCCCAAAGATCTTGCGCGTAAATGATCAATTCATCTTTCGTTTGCACGCTCGCTGTGCGGTCCGAAGCTAGTTTCTTCAGGTCATCTTTTACGTCATCAAACTTCGAGACCGGTCGGAAGAGCTGTAAAACGTCGCGGCCTAGTCTGCGAAGAACGCTTAACGGGTTCGCGAATAGGAGAATTGAGATCGTGCCACCACCGACGAGAAGCGCCGAGTGCATATTCATGTAGAGCGGCAAATTCTCAATGCCCATTGAGAACAAGAAGATCAAGGCTGTGGCAATGAAGCCGATTGGGAAGCTGATCATGAGCCTTCTTTCAACTTCTTAAGAAGTTTTGTGGCTGATGCATTGCTAGGTTCGAGTTCTAGGCCTCGTTCCAAACTCTCGATGGCCGCTGCTTTATTGTTCGAGAGGTAATTCGCCGTCGCGTCCGTAAATAGAATTGAAGACAAACGGGGATATTTCGCTTTTAAGCCCGAAGTCGTCTGTAACGCTTGCTCGTAGTCGCGTCTTTGAATCAGAGCTTCCGCTTTTCTTAAGCCATCGACGATCTCGCTCGTCGCAGCTTGAAGGGCCGGCTGCAATTGATCGCGCGTCACTGTCGATAAGTCAGAATCAGAAACTCGAATCTGAGACTTTTCATCTTTAGGCGTGACAATCAGAAGCGGGAGACCTTGCGATGTTGATACGAGGGCTGAATCGCCGTTCTTCAAAGAGAGAGGTGAGTCTTTCTTTTGCACCTCGAAACTCGATTGACCTTCACGCTTTACGCGAACATCGGATTCGAAGACAACAGTCGTTGCGAACGCGCCCGAGTAAACGAGGCTTCCAACTAGAATGATAAGAACTTGTTGAGGCACTAAAGTTAAACGAACCATGCCTACTCATCGGAGTTCTCGATATTTATTAGCGTTCCGAATTCGTCATGTCTGAGAGAACTAGACGATGATAGCGGAATTAGCGTTTTGCGCTTTAGTCATAGACTGGTTCGATTTAACCGATTTTCGCGATTTCGTCATCGAGGTCGAGTTTGTTACGAAATCGTCTAGGCCGGAAGTTTGCGAATCTCTTCAGTTAAATTTCGCATGTGTCGAACCGTTAGCATGGGCAAGTTCACGAAGAGCATTTATAAAGCCTTTAAATTTAGTTCGGAACGAATTCGAACATCGATCATTTACGCCGTCTTATTTGCGATCTCTCTCGCACTTGCGGGTTGTAGCAAAGGCTCAAGCGGATCTGCGATCGATAGGGTCTTCGGTGCGCTCTCTGACAGCCCGATTCTTTCAGCAGTCCCGACACAAGTTCTGCAGCAAACACAAGAACTCACGGTCGACGTTAATAACGTCAAAGAATCCTCAACGGGTTCTGATAAAGACATGGCGTACTCATGTAAATGGTTACGCCTTACAGGTGCGCCAGCGACGGAGTATGCCGACTGTTCAACTCTCCCGAATGGTAGCGCCACTTTCGCGACTGGATCCGGCATTTTGAAATGGACACCGAGCACAGCAGAGCTTGGTCAATTCCAGTTCGAAATCACGGGCACCAATAAAGCAGGCTCCGATCGCCGCGAGTTCGTAGCCGACGTTCGTTTGGCGTTTGCCGGATTAGAAAGTCTCACGGGCGTCCAGGGCGACCGGATGACGTTAAACTGGACACCGAATCCAAACGCCACGGGTTATCAAATTCTGAGAAAGAATGCTGACGGAACGACGACCGTCTTTCATTCGGTTACGGATGCAACACTCGGCTCGATCACGTTAACAAACCTAGTTCCACTCTCGACGTACGCGTTTCGTGTTTCAGCAATCGATACCTTGGGCGCGACAGACGGGAATACGGTCACGCTCTCTGCGGTCACTGCAGATCTCATTCGTTTGGAAGTGACTTCGGCGGCAAGCGAGTTGAGCCCCGGTCAATCGACAACCGTTACGGTCCGCTTAAAGGATAACGGTGGAAACTATTTGACGACGTCGGGCCTCTCGGTGGCGTTTGGGTTAAGCGG
>CAJYOV010000341.1 GCA_913776405.1 Pseudobdellovibrionaceae bacterium | reverse complement strand
CGTGGGGCTTTCGCTTGCCGCAGACCTGGGCAAGTCTGGTAATATGAACAAGCAAAACCAAGTGTGTGAACAATATTTCGATCACAAACGTTTTCACCAAACTTACCGCGCTTGTTTGAATGGCCGTAGCGTCGCGCTCGAGGGCAACACGAAAGCGACGGAAGTGATCAATGCTTGCAGCAATATCTCGATGGACTCGCAAAACGATAACGAGCGAGCTGCTTGTATCGTAGGCTCCAACATCCATCGAAGCCTTCAAAAAAATGAAGACATCTCGAAGCGCTTCTCAAAGTGCGGAACAAATAAAGTCTCTTATCAAGATCGTGACGTCTTGGCTTGCTTGACGGCCGCATCGCTCATCGACATTGTCGGTAAACCAAACGCGGAATCAGGCTGCAAAGATATTTTTAAAGCGGCTAAAGGGAGCTCGCGCGGCGACTGCCTCAATTCGCTTTCTCAAACGTTCTAATGTCGATCAAATCTCTTGTAGCAATTGGCTTGAGCCTTTTACCTCTTTCGGCTCAAGCCGCCGAAGCACCCTCGGCACCTAGCTGCATCGAGATGACAAATCAGTTTTGCGCGCGACTCTGGGCGCCAGAACATCTAGGGAATCTCAACTTAACAATTTCTGAAAGCGACCCGCCTTTCGAGATTCGATTCGGCGAAACTCCAAACTCGATTCCGCACTCTCGCCGCCTCTTTCTCGAAGCTTTTGAGAAAAACGAGAAGAACTATTCGGCCGATGTTCGCCGAGCGCTGAAGGACAACGATTACTTCGATTTCATCCGCCGTTATCAAAAGCGCGCGACTCCTCAAGACTTCACGATGAAGGAGTTCCGAAAAGACGTGTGGAATATCAATCCGCTCGACAAGCTCGGTCGGATTCTTTGGCAAACAGCCAGCGAACGCCTTGAAAAAAAGTCGCCTGGGTTTCTAACGACACCGCAGCGCGACCTTTCACCCGCAATGGATCAAGCCGCCAGCAAAGAGCTCGATCTCGTCTACTCGGAAGTTTTGTCCACTCTTTGGAAAGACGATGCGAAGTGGAAAAACGTTCAGGCCATGTTTGAGACCATTCGTGGACTTTATTTCGAATGGCTCGATGCTGAAACGACATTACCGACTCAGCTTAAAACCGAATTCATGCGCGATTTAAAGTCGCTGAAGCTCGTTCGGCCTGGCTCTAACTTGAGATGGTCTCGCTCTGACTGCGGAATTTCAGATCGCAATGCGTTCTACACGCCCACCGATCACGAGATCACCGTTTGTGCTGGCACGTTTACGACCGGCTCTGCCTTTCAGACGATCTCGCATGAGATTGCGCATTCGTTCGGCGTGCACAAAAGAGTGCTCGATCACTTAGCCGCAAGCCCCTATGGTCAATCGCTCATGGATCTCTATAAGCGTGTCGACGCCGACAAGCACCTGACTTGCGATGAGTGGTCAACATTTAAAAAGTCGTTCGTAAAAGCCGTCAAGACCACGAAACCGTATACCTATCTAGATGAAAAAGACCTTTCTCGATTCATCAACCGCACTTTGACGGCTCAGCCCTCGAAGCAAGAGCTTGCCAAATTTGCCGACCGTTTTGCGAAGCGCGTGAGCCGCAGTTTCGGTCGTTCAAGTTTCACAGCTGAGTTTTTAAAAAATGAAGAGGTTCTTCGCTCAGGCAAGCGCGTGCCGAATGTACGCTATATGAAGGCGACACAAACTCGCAAGTGGACAAGCCCCATGTACGTTCTCGATAACGACTGGGACCAATTCACCTTGTTCGTGACTGAGTCTTACAACTGCCAGCTTGAGAAAAAGACGCCTGATCCAAAGGCGCTCGAGATCGCACTCGAAGACGCTCAAGCACTCATGCGCCAAAGCTGGAACGTACTTCTTACGGTCGGCGGAAAGTATTCGTATTTTGGCGAAGCTACAACTGAAGGCTTCGCTCAAGAAATCGACGAAGACTTGGCCGACTCGATCGCATCGAGCGTTGTCGCAAGAGCTCTTCGGAAAATTGAGAATCTCGCAAATCGACGCAACTTCTACTTCAGCGCAATCGCCGGTTACTGTGAGGAGCCTTCATTCGAGGAAGCCTTCCCTGCCGAGGCTCGCCTTCTTCAACGAGTTTCAAACCGCCCTCACAGCACGATGAGTGCGCGCCGTGAGAACTTCTTCTCGACTGAAATTCGCTCAAGCCTCGAGTGCAAATAATTAGGGTGCGTCGCAGTTAAGCTTCTGTTCGACATTCGTGCCGAGGATCACGTCTTTCGGGTCGAGGTCGAAGCGAAGTTTCCCAGCTTTACATGTCGACTGCAGAATATTAGCCGCTAGCATCGTATTGCCGACAACCATCTGGAAATCTTTTTGGCCTAATCCAAATGTCGCTTTGACATGTTGATAGAGCGGACCTTGCGCCGAGAAGTCATTTTTCAAGGCAATCAACTTTCGGTACATGCCCGCGTTGTAATGGCGAATCTTCTCGAGCATTTGAGTCGATTTCGTGAAGTTCGCATACTGAACTTTTCCGCCTGCGTCGTTGTCACCCGTCGAAGAGCGCTGGACAAGGACAGGGCCGAATGGCTTTAACTCAGGTGGCATCGGAATCGAAGCCATCTTCGTGCGCGGAAGTGACTTGTACTTGTCTTCCTTCACTTTTTCGGATTCGACTTTACCATCCTTCACGTAAACCCAGTTCCACTGAAAGTCGATGTTTCCGATGCGGTCTTGCTGCGAGAAAATATAATCAAGGAGGGTGATCTCTGTGATCTCTTTCATCCAGTAGACGACTTGTGCGACGTTAACGCCTCCGCCGACTGCTGCTTTCATCGCTGGATCTTGGATCGCGAGCTTTGTACCTTCAACGACAGCATCCATCAGAGATTTCTCTGAACGAAGAGCCAAGAACCCAGGTGTCTTCTGGAAGTCATTGTTTTGCCCTTTGCCCCAACCGCTTGCGCGAGTTCCGTTGAATTCAGCGCCGTAACGCTCGCCACGATCCCGCAGAATCACGCCGTAGATTTGGCGGCGATCGGATGTGAAGAGATCATCCTGAGGTGCGTACGCAGCCGGATTTTTCTCCGCTGTGCGCATCATTTCCCAGGCCGCGCGATTCATTGCAGACTGCCCCTGCCCTTTCGACGAAACACGAGCACGGTGAGCGTCTTTATCGATCGTACGGTAGACGGCGACAGGTACGTCGACGGCCGTATCGAAGAACCGTGAGAAATGATAGTAGAGAAGCGATGAGGTCGAAAATGTGGCGCTGGTTTTCGGCGTGTTCATCGTGTTCTTGAACTTACCGATTTTTGAATGGCCGGACTTCGCAGAACATTTCGAGGCCTCATACTGCGCAGGCGACAGTCGAGAGTCTTCTGTCGAATAGATCATGGTCCCTGCGCTCGTACTCCAGGTTTTCGGGCAAAGCGCCGTTGTCGGACCGTTGAGGTCGATCGAGCAGAAAAACGCTTCTTGCTCTGCATCTTTCTTTTTGTAGTCGGCGCCCGGCATCGGATTCAAACGAACGCATTGTTCGCGCAAGCCGTTTGGAGAAATGAACTCTTGGACCTGCCCTTGAACGCCCGCAACTACGGATTGTGAAACCACGAGACTTGAGAAAGCAGCTAAAACAGCGCGCGATTTGAAGTTCGAGACAGCTCGCATAAGCTAGGCTCCAGGCGAAGGTTTGATGAGTCGCCTGAGATGCTGCAAGCTCTGTGCTGTCGCGAATGTCGGTCCTATTAGAACCCGTCCTAGGTTCCGATAACTCAGCTGTCTAAACTAAAGCCGTAGAAGACAGAAAGCGTCACCGCTTCTCGATGATGAGCGCCGCTCGGTTGAAACAAACTCGGAGTTGATCTTGGAACGCCTGAAACTTCGATTGGTTTAGAACCTCAAACGGAATGGTGCTCTTGCGAACGACAATCGTGTCACGGACTTCCACACCGCGAGCGGTGCCTGTCACTTTGCGCGCAAAATCGGCCCATTCCGATTTCAAATCACACTCTAGAGATTTCGATCCGACTCGCTTTACGTTTAAGAATTCCATCACGGTGTCGGACTGCCCTGGCGTATCGAGGTAGATGTCGGAAACTCTGTCTTTCGTTTCAACGAGAAAGCGGCCCGCGGTATCGTCTCTGTAGAGAGGAAACCCTAGGCCAGCTGTCGTTCGCAAGCCCGTCTCGGCGAGAGTGAATTTCACAGGAATGGTCGTGTCTTGAACAATACGTGATCCTCGATCAAAATCACCGACGAGGGTGTCACTCGTTTTCTGATTTCCGGAGAGAGCGCGGATCAAGTCGTAGTTTACTTGTTCAACAGGCGCATAGAACGCGCGCGCGGTGAGAGAAATTGCCGTGCGACCAGCGAGAGTGACCTCACCAGAGACTTTGACACTTTCATCATCTTGAAATTCATAATTGAGTTTCGATTTGTAAATTGCGCCCTCGGGCTTCAGGACTGGAGTTCGATCCAGTCGCGCCTGCTGCGGGTCCAACACGTAGGCCGGGCGATCCGCGATATCTGGAAAGACACCGCGAGCGTAGGCGACTGGGTTCGTAGCGTCGATCCAGAGAACTTGGCCGTCAACTTCGACTCTCGAAATGGCGTGATTGAAAGACGTATCGACAGGAAGTTTGTAAGCGGATTCCGAAGGCGCTAAATCACCACGGAACACCCAAGCTAGATTCGATTTGAATCCAAGCGCGCGAAAGATGGCCGTCGCCGCCAAGCTTAGATCTTTACAGTCGCCGTAACGGGACGTCGAAATCTCAGCCAGGCTGCGAGGAACATAGCCGCCGTGGCGCCTACGCCAGTCGCCGAAGTATCGAAATTCCTGAGCAAGGCTTGAAGCCACCCGCTGAATCTTATCGATCGCGCTTTTCTCGAGCTCGGCTTTTTTCTGAATCTCCTTGAGTGCAGGCGGGAGCGGCGCAAACAAGAGCTTCTCATGAACGGGAATCATTTCTTTTGCATACGAAGTCCAATCAGGAAGCGAAGAAATCGAGACTGTCGGCACACGATCCGTTCGGAAGAACGGATTCTCTTCCTGCACGATGACCGTCGAAATGGGCGACGTCGAGTCCACGTTGAGGAGATAAACGCTGCCCTTCTTGACGACGCCTTTCGACGTCAGTTGCTTCTGTGGGTCGTGTAGAGCCAGGAACAACGGAATTTGAGATTGGACACTGAACTGAAAACGCTCGATGTATTCACCTGAAATCGAAAAACCCATGCTGAAAAAGTCTTTCAGCGCGACTTCTTTGTTGTAGATTTCGTATTTCAGTTTTAGCCGCGATCCGATCTGGACTGCAGGGAACGAGAGTGAAGCCTGTTTGATTGAGTCAAACGCCTGAGACATCTCGCCGACTTCTTTGATTTCGATGTCAGATTTTGGGACCGGCGTACGAATGACTTTTTCTGGCGGGCCATTTAGCGTTGCGGCCTCGATCACTCGAAACGACTGGGCTCTTGAATTAAACGACAGTGTCTGAACGCTTTGAGATTCGCGCCCTTGATCATTTACGATGCGCACGAGCGTTTCTCGAATAAGGCGGTAGCGACCATCTTTTTCGACTCGGACCTCAGATTTATCGAGTTCGACGACGTACGGAAGATCAGCCACCCCAGCAAGCTTCGCCGAAGCCGGTAAGGGTTTTAAAATCGAGCCTAATACGAATAAAACGGATGTGAAAATGCCTAACGTTCTCATGAAACGATTGAAGCGCGTCTGAGTTCAGGCGACAATCGAGTTCTTAATTCTCGATCTTAGGAGTCATTTGCGTGAGCCAAATCCAAGCTAGCCACATTCTTGTAAAACATCAGTACGAAGCCGAAGACCTTTTAAAGAAGCTAGCTCAGGGCGAAGAATTCTCAGAACTCGCAAAGAAATTCTCAACGTGCCCGTCTTCGCGCGCTGGCGGCGACCTTGGTCTCTTCGGCCGCGGTCAGATGGTTCCAGCTTTCGAAGAAGCTGCGTTTGGCTTAGACGTCGCCGACGCCTAAGCCAAACGCAGCTGCTTCGAAAGCTGGCACCATATGACC
>CAJYOV010000340.1 GCA_913776405.1 Pseudobdellovibrionaceae bacterium | reverse complement strand
CACGACGCTTCAGGCGACGTACCAAATGGTTTTGCCTTTGACGATCAATCCGACCGCAGCGGCGCAAGCGACGTTCGCACTCGAACCCCTGGCTCAGCTCTGCCATGACGTCGAGTCTTCTTTGAAGACATCTGACATGATCTCCGAAGGGTTCAAAAAAGAGCTTTCGGAAACTGCAGCCAAAATGCAGGCGTGTCTTGATTCAGAGCTCGCAGAACTGCGTGAGCTTTTAGGGCCACTTGCTCGCGAAGAACGCAGTAGCGGCGAGCCTGCGCTTAAGATTTATATTTCACCTTTCGAGCATTCGATTTCAGAATTAGCGACGCGACTCGGAAAGAAGGTTGCACCGCTCGAAATTGAGGGCGGCGATCTACGCCTACCTCAGGATCGCTTCAAGCCGCTTCTTCTGTCGTTGGTTCACGCGTTTCGAAACGCAGTTGATCACGGTGTCGAAACACCTGAAGAGCGTCTTCTAGCGGGAAAACCAGCGGAAGCAAGTTTGAAATTTTCGGGCCGAATCGAAGATCAACAGGTTGTGATCGAAATTGCCGACGATGGTCGCGGCATCGATGTTGAAAAGCTGCGCGCGAAATTGCGTGCAAAGCCGTCTAAAGCTGCGCTCGCGCACCTCGATGACACGGCTCTGAAACAGCTGATTTTGAATGGTGATCTCTCAACAGCCGAGAAAGTGACCGACGTTTCGGGTCGTGGTGTTGGCCTCTCGGCAATCAAAGACGAAGTTTTGAAATTGGGCGGCACGATCCTCGTTGAATCGGAACTTGGTCAAGGCACGAAATTCGTCTTGCGTGTGCCTGTCTCGGCGGCTGCGGCAAAAGCAGCCTGATCTCGAAGCTCCGAGTTTCTAGCTCCAGGTCTGGAGATTCGAGTTAGGACTTCGCGGTTACTTTTTCCCAAACCTTTGTGAGTTTCTCTTTCAAGACGGCTTCTTCGACCGGCTTCACCATGTAGTTGCTGACTTGGGCGACCACGGCTTCGAGAACCTTCGCTTTTTCACTTTCAGTTGTCAGAAGAATGAAGGGCAGATTCTTCCACTCCGCGCTTGAGCGAACGAGTTTTAAAAACTCGAGGCCGTCGAGATTCGGCATGTTCCAATCGGAGATGACGAGTTCGAAGGGCGCACCCGCTGCTTTTGCAGCGAGAAGCGCTTGGTAAGCCATGCGGCCGTCGTCCGCTTCAGAGATGTTTCTGAACGAGAGGCGACGAAGATACGCCTTCAAAAGATCGCGAAGGCTTGGCATATCGTCGACGATGAGAATGCGCGTGTGCGGGGGAAACATCCTGCTCCTGACTAGTCTTTCAGTGCCCGGCGGAGAATTTTACCGACGTTCGTTTTCGGAAGCTCAGTTCTAAATTCTACAATCTTTGGGACTTTGTAATTCGTAAGCTGCTTGTGCGCGAAGTCGATGACCTGTTGTTCAGTGAGCGACGCATCCTTCTTCACGATGACGACTTTCACGACTTCACCGGACTTCTCGCTCGGTGCGCCGATCGCTGCGACTTCAAGCACGCCTGGGTGTTGAGCGATCACATCTTCGACTTCGTTCGGATAAACGTTAAAGCCCGAGACGATGATCATATCTTTTTTGCGGTCGACGATTTTGCAAAAGCCATCTGGCTCAAGCACCGCGACGTCGCCTGTCTTGAACCAGCCGTCTTCGGTGAAAGAGGCTTTCGTTTCTTCCGGCCGTTGCCAGTAGCCTTTCATGACCTGTGGGCCTTTCACGCAGAGTTCGCCCGGTTCGCCGATCGGGGCATCTTTGCCGTCGTCCTTGAGCATCTTAACGTAAGTCGAAGGGACAGGGAGACCGATCGAGCCGACGCGATCGGTGCCGTCGACAGGATTCACGCAGACAACAGGTGAGGTCTCAGTAAGCCCGTAGCCTTCGATCACTGTTGTGCCTGTGACTTCTTTCCATTTGAGTGCGACTGCGCGTTGAAGCGCCATGCCGCCTGCCACACTGATTTTCAGCTTCGAGAAATCTACGTTCTTGAAGTCAGGGTAATTCAAGAGACCGTTGAAGAGCGTGTTGACACCTGTCATGAGCGTGAAGCCCACGTTCTTGATCTCTTTCGTGAATGCTTTCATGTCGCGTGGGTTTACGATCAAGATGCTGTGAGTCCCGATCGAGAAAAACGCCATGCCGTGAACGGTGAACGCAAAGATGTGGTAGAGCGGAAGCGCACAGATCGCGAGCTCTTGGCCGTTTACGAGCTTCGGCGCAACCCATGAACGGATTTGCTCCATGTTCGCGATCAAATTCTTGTGCGTGAGCATCGCGCCTTTTGAAACGCCTGTCGTGCCACCTGTGTATTGAAGGAACGCGATTTCGTCGGGCTCCATCTGCACGCGCTGAAGCGTCATCGAAGCGCCTTTTTCGAGAACGGTTGTAAAAGGAATCGCATCAGGGAGCGAGTACTCGGGAACCATCTTTTTCACGCGCTTTACGACTGTATTGACGAGAAGGCTCTTCGGGAAACCCAAGAGATCGCCAAGTTCCGTGATGATGACATGACGGATTTTCGTTTCGTGAAGAACTTTTTGAAGATTCGCCGCGAAGTTCGCGACCAAGACGACGGCAACGCAACCGGCATCGTTGAACTGGTGTTTCATCTCGCGCTCTGTGTAGAGCGGATTCGTATTCACGACGACAAGGCCGGCTTTCAGAGCGCCAAACATTGCGATCGGGTACTGAAGCGTGTTGGGCATTTGAATCGCGATGCGATCGCCTTTTTTGAGCTTTAATTCATTTTGCAAGTACGCAGCGAACGACTCAGCTTTGCGATTCAGTTCGCTGAATGAGATGGCTCTACCCATTTGCGTGAATGCCGGGCGGCCTGCATATTTTCCGCACGCCTCTTCGAACACATCGAGAACGGATTTGTACTGAGCGATTTCTTTATCGACGTTTTTCAAAACGCCCTTTGGATAGCGAGCCGTCCAAAAAGGAAGTTCCGTCGTCTCAGGTGTTGAAGCCATTTAGTAATCCTCCTCGATGACAGTTCGTGCATCAAGGTTAGCATGCCACCTTAGCTTCCAGGCAAGTCAGTAGAGTCGAAGGTCTCGGTCCAGACAGATAAAATTCCGGATAAGAATCCGATATTTAGGCTGTTACCGAAGCGGGGTGTAAGACCGCGTGAACGCGGATGCCGAAATCTTCGTGGGGTACGCCCCACGCGTAGCGATATTCGATGTCGCCGTTTTTCATAAGGTCGATCGTGACCTCTTGGCGGAAGGAATGCTTGTTTGCGGGGTCGCCCAAGCGAAAGGCGAGGCGACGTTCGCGGATGTCGTCGTGTTTGTCCTCAGCGAGGGCATGCGTTAGGACGCCTGGCGTGTTTGTGCTGACTGTATAGAGACAGACACAGTCAGTCAGGAGGTCGGTCGTAACCCACGTGAGCTCTTCGTGAAAGGCCGACGAGGCATCTTTTGCCAGAAATTCGATCTCGATAACGGTGCCCGAAATTTTTGGAGTGAGTTTCAGATCAGCCTCGAAAGGGTGGCCTTGAAAGTTTGTGCCACGACCGACATACCGACCCGCACGAGCTTGAAGATGCTCCAGAACGGGAATCAAATTGGAAACGTTCGTCGATGCCGACATGGCGCGCTCCTTCGTTGTTCACGAAGGGCGAGACTACTGATGAAACGCTCGAAGAGAAAGAAAAAATTAGAAGATCATGCCGATGCCGACGGTTCCGAATGCTGTCGAAAACGCAACGCCTGCGCTCTTGTCGACATCTGTGAACTCGAATTGTTTCAGGCCAAAGCCGGCTTCGCCGTAGACACGCTTCGACCAGAACACTTTGCCGTGAAAGTTCAGGTTATACGACGACCCAGCTTGCGTGTTTTTGCCCATAGCGAGCGGGTAGTAGATGAATTCGACATCGACATACTTCGAATAGTCGAGAATCGGTACGAGATCGAACAGATCGGCAAATACGCGAGGCATCGTGCGCGCCCAATACACGCCTACGCCGCCAAGGTTCGCTCCGACTTCTGAGAACTTAACGGTCTGGTAGCTAGCGATTAAACCGAAGAGCTCATCGCGATTCCAAACTCCGCGAACGAGATTGTATTTCAAATCCACGTTCGTCGTCGAGAAGCTGTCGATCGTTGTGCCTTCACCCACGTTGATCGAAGTAAGAGATTGCAGGGCGCGAGCCGCAATGCCCCAGCGTTGCAATGAGATGAGGTTGTTCTGCGTGAAGCCCAGCGATTGGAACCAAGCGCTCGCGGCAAGCTCACCGAGAATCACGTTTTGCCCACTCGACGTGAGGACCGCAGTGAGGCGAGCGCTCGCTTCGAAAGGGTAGCCGTGATAGAGCGTGTGATGCGCCACCCACTTCGTGTTCGACTTATCTGAACTCGGAACAAGGAGACGCGCGCGGTTGTAGGCGCCTTTTTCCGGAGCGGCAAACGTCCACTCGAATTCGTTTTTACTCACGCGTTTGACTGACTCTTCCTTACTCGAAAGCGGCCCTTTTTGCTGAATGAAACCCTTTACGATGGGTGTGGCGCTGTAGCTACCGGTTGACGATCTTTCACTGACATAAACGCGGTCGCTCTCGCGCGGTAATTTCGTGTAACGGAACAGATACGTGTAGGGGAGATTGTAAGTACCTAGAACGCGAATGGTCGGCGCATCTTTGGGAAGTGCCACTTGCCAAATCGTATCTTGCTGAACTCCTGTTTGTGCCCAGAAATGGGTTGCAGGTCGGCTGACGATCTTCTTTTTACCGAGCGGCATCGTTCCGCGGCCTGTGAGGATAATTTCGCGACCGTCTTTCGATTCGACGACGTCGAGAAGATCGAGTTGCACCGGCTGCGACGCGATCTCGACAGAAGCACCGTTTCTGAATTTTACGGTCAGAGGCAAACGAACTCCAGCAGGCGCGTTCACAAGGCCTGTGTCACCGACGGCTTTCGTGTCGAGATAAACGCTCGGCTCTTGATTTTTAGGTTGTGGAATCATCGCGAGCTTTTGACCATTCGATTTTGCCACGAACGGAAGCGAACAAACCTTGACCCATTCAAGTTCGGAGGTCTTGTGCGTTATA
>CAJYOV010000339.1 GCA_913776405.1 Pseudobdellovibrionaceae bacterium | reverse complement strand
ATGCAATCGAATTTCTTGTGCCGTTTCGCGAATTCTGAGAGGAGCTTGGTGTGAGATCGTCTTTCGCATATTCGGTCGCGATCGATTTTAAGAAGCCGTTGTAGTCGGCTTGCACACTCGCAAGTTTTGTACGGATACCGCTGATTTCGGTACCGATGCGCATACCGATTTCAGCCGGCACGGTGGGCACGGCAGCCGCGATCTCGGTTTTTATTTGTTCAACGAGGGCCTCGTGCGCAGCCACACTAATGTCGGCTTTGATCTTCTCGACGCCGTATTTTTCAATCGCCGGAAGAATCGCCACTTCTTTTGGAATCCAGATAATCGGGTTTAAGCACTTCCGGCTCTTCACGCAATTTAAACTCTTGGGCCCCTTATTCTTTAAGTAGCCAAAGAGGTCCTCTGAAACAGGCTTGAACGTGGCCTCGCGGTTTTCAGGTGCCGTCATCTCCCAGAGTTCGATGATGACGGTGAGTGCGTCATGCCGCTTTTCAATCGCTTCGATGTGAAGCATGACTGCTTCTGCTTTTGTGAGCTGCGCATCCGTCTCGGGGCTCAGCTTAAATTCATTCTTCGTCATGAACTCACGCAAGCGTCGAATCACGTTTACGGAACGCTGCTCGGAAAGAATCGAACCGATTTCGCGATCAAGGCTCCGAATCACAGGGTAAAAGTCTTTCTCAAATGCCTCCGCAACGGCATCGCGAATCTGCGGCTCAACGTCTTCACGTTTCAAATGGCGAAGGAAGCGAGCACCAAACGCTTCGGCCGCCTCAAGCATCTCGTGCGTCGACGCGGTCTCTGACGGCCACTCGGTCCGCTTTTGCAACGAGAGCAAAATCTGATCGATCTTACGGTGCTCACGAGCGAGCATTTCATCCGTTTCTTTGATCGTTTTGAGAGAGTCTGTTTTCGTTTCGCCTGCAGCCGCTAAAACGTAGAGCGAATCCTCAAAGGCATTCTTCGTCGAAGTCCCATCTGCAGCGTAAAACGAACGACCAATGTTGCGACCGAGTTCTTTCAAAGAATCACTTTGCTCGATCGAGCCTAAGGTCGACACGGTTTCTGCAAATCGGAATAAATCCGCAGTTTCAGTGACACCCGACCACTCCAACTTGTCTGCTGAGACGACGGCTTTTTCTTCGACCGTGAGTTTATCCAGACCGAGATCGGTGTCTTTTTGAGTTGGACCGAAATCGGTTTTAGCGACCGGGTAAACTCGCTTCTCAGTCTTCGGCGCACATCCGACTAAAGATAAGAGAGCGACGAGGCTCGCGAACGTGAGTGCGATACCGAAGAATGTTTTGAGATCTTGTTTCTGAGTGAGTTTCAGTTTCATGGCGCTTTCCTCAATCAGAAGAACAAAGTCAGGGTGAGTTCATGCACGGTCTGGCGCTCGACGTTAAAGCCTCGAATCGTGTCCGAAAATTCGTAGGAGATCACGGCAGGGATCAATGCGGCTTTCGCAAAGTAAGCAGAGATCGTGTCGTACGAAAGACCGACTCGCATTCTTGTCGCGCTCGAATTTGTTTCCCGAGAGAGCAGGTCGTAGCGACCTCCACGCGAGCCAGAATAGGAATCGGACGCTTTCGCCAAGAAATCCATCCCGAGACCTACGCTCCAACGACGAAGGAAGAAGTAACTCGTGCTTGCGCCGATCGAACCTAGAATGCCCGTCGAGCGACTGACCGTTTCTTTCGTGCTTGCGTCGGGAAGGCTGTCTTGATCATCTCTCGGGACTCGTTTTTCAATACGATCCGGGAGCGTATAACGAACACCCGCTTTTGCTGACAAACGCCAGTTCGCACGCGGCCGGTAAGTGCCAAGAATCGATTGCTCAACAGACGCGTAACCAAATGAGCCGAGATCAGCGAGATCGTCTGGATCGTCTTTTGGTCCCGTTGGAAGGCCCAACATCGTCTTAGCCAGAACGCCGTAAGTTGCATCGTTATAAAGCTGGTAGAGGCTTGCAACCTGCACATCACCGATGAACGTTTCTCGGTGATTTTCCAGAGGCAGGTAGCCTTTTGAAGCGAGTTCTTTTTGAGCTTGCTGAACTAAACCTACGCTCAATTCATCAAAAGCTGAGTCAAGTTGTGAAGAAAGCCCGCCTGCTTGAGCGCGAATCTGCTCAAGGTTTGAGCCCGACTGATACATGCTGATGTCGTTCGTGTATTTGATCACCGGAACACCGACGCCGACGGTCCACTTTTTCGTCAGACCGAAGGCGTGCACTGGAGCAATGTAGTTCACCTGCGGATTGATATCGAGATGAAGAGTACCGAGCGTCAACGCATCGCCCATGTTCTGCTTGCCGAACTGATTAAGGACGCTCACCAATTGAGAAACACGCGGCTCGATTTGCGCGAGCTTCGCAGCGTCAAAAACGATCGAG
>CAJYOV010000338.1 GCA_913776405.1 Pseudobdellovibrionaceae bacterium | reverse complement strand
GTGATCGGGACGGGCGCTTCGGCCATTCAATTTTTGCCGACCCTCCAAAAAGAAGCGCGTGAGGTTTTGGTCTTTCAGCGTACGCCTCCATGGGTTATCCCACGGCTAAACAGAAAAGTGACTGGTGTTGAAAAATTCGTTTTCACGAAGTGGCCACGTTTACAAGGGCTCGTTCGTCTCGCGATCTTCTCTGCTCGTGAGCTTCTCGTGCTCGCACTTCGCAGACTTTGGGTTCTTCGGGCGTTTGAGTTTTTCATTCGCTGGCGTCTTGCGCAGACGATTGCCGACCGCGAGTTAAGGGCGAAGTTGACACCAAATTATCGCCTGGGATGTAAACGAGTTCTCTTGTCGAACGAGTACTGGCCGCTTTTCACGATGGCGAATGTGAGTTTGATAACGGACTCGATCAAGGGATTGAAGAGCAACTCGGTCGAAGCGGGTGATGCATCCTATCCGGTCGACACCGTGATCTTTGGAACCGGGTTCCGCGTGACTGATGCGCCCTTCTTCAAGCGCGTTCTAAACGGTCAAGGCGAGTCGTTAGCGGAGACTTGGCAGGGGAGCCCGAAAGCGTTTTTGGGAGTCGCTATAGCTGGCTTCCCGAACCTATTTTTCTTGCTGGGACCGAACACGGGCCTGGGCCATAACTCGGTGGTCGCCATGGTGGAAGTACAGGTCGAATATATCTTGAAGTTTCTCGCGTACGCGCGTGAGACCCAAGTGCGATCGATCGAAGCAAAACCAAAGGCTCAATCCGATTACGTAGAAAGCTTGGGCGAAGAGATTCGACATACTGTTTGGTCCCGTGGCGGTTGTTTGAGTTGGTACGTTGACCGAACCGGCCGGAATTCGACTCTCTGGCCTCGCTCTGCAACCGCGTATGCAGAACGTCTTAAAGCCTTCGATCCGGCAGACTACGACCTCACAAGATAACTATCGGCACCTCGGCCTCGACCTTTGGGATGGGAATATTTTTTTAACAATCTCGGAAGGCGCTTAATCCTAGCCTATGGACTTCTTACGATTTCTTCTTCGGTCTTGAGGGCGCCCTCGAATTTATGAGAGATCAAGGGTCCGATGCGGCTCTTCGTTTTAGGTCTCAGTTTTATCTTTGGCGTTCTTCTCGCGGCTTGCGGGAAGACCGATTTTAATCGCGATCAGGCGAAGATCGACGCTGGCAATGTGAGTCTTGCGCGCATGTCTCAAATTCGCGAGGATCTACGCGCACAACGCATCGAGCTCATGCCAGAATCGAAACGAAAGAATGAAACCTCGTCCGTCGACGAAATGAAGTCCGTCGTCTCCGAGTGTTCAGAGAACGCACTTTTAGTGTTGAAGCCATTAGCGGATGAATATGTCGATTTGGGCAGCCACGTTACAAGACTCATCGACGATGGCGACGTGACCTATGCGGGCGATCTCGAAGCCCTCCATCGGAGCCTTCGACTCGCGAGGGCTTTGAAAGCCGAGCTGGTTGACGCTCTTTCCGGACACTAATCTCGCCTAGACTCGATCAAATCTCGTGTCAGATCTCGTAACTGACTTCGATGCGGGTACCTGCCGCAGGCGGCGTATTGAAGATGAGTCGGCTGCCTTCAACTGTCCAAGTGAGCGCTTCTGACGGTGCAGGGAGCAAATTCACTTTCACCGTTCCAGCTTTTGGAGCGTGCTCGAGATCGAAGCTCGATACGAGTTTTCGAACTTGTGAGCTGATTGAACTGAGGCTCTTCGAGTAGTCCGAATCGCAAATTGAATTCAGACTTCCGTTGGTCAATTTTGCAAGGTCAGAAACGCGGGTGGCATACGCGGACTTCGCACCCTTGCCTTGAGACGCTTGATTTTTCAAGCAGGCAGCGTCGCCCGGTTTGACGACGATGCCGTGAACGGCAAGACGCTTTGAGCCTTTAAACGCTTTCTCGAAATGGGTGATCACGTCTTCAGCGCGTGTTGCGTTAGCGGGTGCGGTGCTGAGTTCGTCTTCGTCCGAAAGGACGACGGCGACGAAATCGACCTTGTCTCGAAACAGGTCTTTGTTAGCACCGGCACGTTCATCAATTGCAAGAGTGATGGCTTTCAGCGGTTGCTCGTCCGAGCTAGGGCAGTAATAGCCATCGTCGACCGACATGCAGCCAATCGTCTCTGAGCGTTGAACGGTTTGTTTAAATTTGGCGCTCGCGTTTGATGTCGAGGGCGAGAGAATGAGTTCTTTTTTGTCGGACGACCAAGGAAGCACGCGACCGTGTTGGCCCCAGCGAGCCGAATCGATATCGGTCGTCGTCATTGCAATTCGATAATCAATACCTTTAAGAGCGCTGACGAAATTAGCGAAACGAATCGACATTTTCTTTTGCTCATCGTCCATTGAAGCGGAGTTGTCGTTCACGATGAGAATATCGACTTTGTTTGCGGCCTCGTTCTGCTCGAAGCTCTCGAAGATCGCGGGCTTCACTTCAGAGCCTGGTGCTCCAGAGGCCGAGTTGTTATCACCAGCATGCTCGGCCCACCGCGCGTTGCCGCAAGCGGCAGTCAGGACCGCAGAGGCGAGACCAAGCGAGAGCAGTGTTGTGTATTTCCAGGCGGTCGAGATTGAGCGAGTGGGTTTCATAGATCCATTTTCTGCTGAAATCGAATGCACGACAACGAGACCCCGGACCACATCGTGAAAACCTCACCCTTAGCTAAGTCTAGTCGTGTCTCGGTTGGGGTGAGACGCCCCGCATGTGTCACATTTGTTTAGTAAAGTTCTTAGATGTGATGACTATAGTCCGTGGACGAGAGCGTCACTCAGGGTAATCTAAGCAAGTTCACAACACTTAGAAGTACCGTAAAGGACTATGGAAATCGCTGAAGCCTTTGGCATTGTGCTGCGCCGCAACAGAGAGAAATTGGGTCTCAGTCAAGAAGAACTGGCACTCAATTGCTCGCTGACCGCACATTCATTTCGCTTCTCGAACGTGGTCTTCGCCAGCCGTCTCTCGCGACTGTTTTCAATGTCGCGGATCAATTGAGTCTCTCGTCGAGCGAGCTGGTCAGGCAAGTTGAACGAACAATGAAAAAAGGCGGGAAGAAGACTCTCCCACGCCTTCCTTCGAGCCGAGTCTGAGTTTTAATTTATTCCTTTTGGCGTCGAATTCGAAGTGGTCGTGCCTAGCCCCTCGGCCATGCCACCAAATGGATGCCCGCCGCTACCAGAAGGGTTTGCCGTAAAACGGCAGGAGCGTCGGCCCCTCAGTCAGATGAGCGAGGGAAGCTGTAGGTAACCGTAAACGCCCCCAAGGGTCAATGACTTCCCTTAAGTGCCCTAGAACTATGAGCTATCTGCCACTTTGGTGGGCTTAGGGCCACCCTCCCGCCTATTAGGCCCTGGATTTGAATAATCAGTGAGCCCTCTCGTGTCGGAGGGCCCTGAACCAGGAGCCCCAGGTCATGAAGTCTACGACGTTTAAACGCTGTCTGAACCTCACCCTCGCGATTTCGATGAGCTTATCAGCTGTGGCACCTGCGTCATTCGCACAAGCTCAAACAGGCGACGTAAATGACCCAATTGCACTGTTGATCGCTTCGATGAAGGCCGACTCGCCGTCTCGCGCAAAAGAATTGCTCGAACAAGCGAAGGCTCAACTCCAAAAAGAGCAGCTCCCCGATCAGTCGATGCGCAAAGTAGAAGCGCTGCTCTACTCAGCTGAACAGTCGATCGAAGCGCGCGGCCCTCAAAAGCCAAAGAGCGATCGCTTCTCGCAAGATGCTTCTCCGATCGGCTTCACGTTCGATGACAAAGGGCAAGTTGTTCCGAACAAACCTGTCACGACGACGTCGCAGACCGGCGGTTCAGGAACGTCGACGCAAGTAAAGCCTGCGACAACTCCGACACCGACGCCAACTCCGGTCGCATCGTCAGAGACAGATGAACTTCAGAAGCTCTTGCTCGAAAACCCAGCCCTTCGCGATTCGATGCGCGAGATCGGCAAAGGTCGCGTTACTCGTGATGCCAACCAACTTCAGTCGACGATGCCGGGCCAGATTGCAGAACAGACTCGTAAAGACGTAGCTCTCGCAACGGCACAAGACTCATCAAACGCGTGGCTGCAAACTCTTCGCGCGACAGGCTTAATCATCAAGAACGCAGGCGAGTTGAATGCGAATCTTCGCGATCACTACGAAGGTGTGCCAACTGAATACCTGGCAGACTTGATCATCAAAGACGCCACATGGTTTTCAGGTGGCGCAGGTGCGGCTCGCCACATCGCTACGAAGTTGAAAGACATCCCAGGTGTAGCGAAAGCCGGAATCATTGGTGAAGCCGGTGCGACGTTCATTATCAATACGAACATGGTCCTTCGACTGATTGACCTCTATGGTCTGAAGCTCTCAGCAGCGAATGAAGAAGTCGTCATCATGTCGATCTTCGCTTCGTTCAAAGCGGGCGCTCAGCTCGGGATTAAGTCGAAGGCCTTTCAAGAGACCGCAGGTAAAACTGGCTCTCTCTTCATGAAAGCCGCGCTCACGCGTTCAAAAGATGCGATGAAGAAATATGTCTCGGTCGTGCTGAACCACCCGTTCATGCTGAAGGTCCTTCGTCGTGCACCGATCGCACTTGGTCAACCGGGCAATCTCGCAGCAGCGGCTGTTGTTCCTGCGAATCCTGCTACACCGGGCGCGCCGCAAAATCCAGATGTCGTGCCTGGGGCTGACGGCGTTCTTCCAGCGAAGAAATTGACTCTCGGCGCTCTCACGATGGAAGGCATCTCGTTCGTTCTTCACGTCGGTCTCTCGGCAATGGAAACGTACGGCGTTGGTCAAGCTGCGAAAGCCTTCATCAAGAATGCACTTCAGAGCGAGCGCGAAGCCTCAAACGAATCGATTCGCCAGTTGCTCTTGAGCACGAAGGGCGATGGCTTTTTGAAGCTTTTGATCTTGTCGATGAACGTCGGCAATCACATCCCGTCTTTCACGAAGCCTGAAACTGCAGATAACGCTAAGGTGCGCTTTATCCTGAACCTTGCGCGTGCAACGAAGCGTTGCTCGCCAGAAGATAGGGTTGCGTTCCAAAAAGCTGCGGCCGCTCAGAAGCAGACTCTCGTTACAAAAGTAAAAGGTGCCGCGACGACTGCACCACTTGGTGAGAGGATCCTCCGCTATGCGTGCGATAACAACATGAACCAGGACAACTACAAGCAGTTGATCCAGGAGTTCTCGACGCTCAATTCGATTCCGCAGAATCTCGTCACGAGCTTGCGACTTGAGAAATATGGTCGCCGCGTTCGGCTCGGCGAGATCGTTTATCAAATGATGTTCCTCGATGGCGGGATCGACAACGAAGAGCTCGCGTTCTTCAACGACACGGTTGCCAAAATTCTCGGTCTCGAGAGTCTTGAGGGCATGCGCTACTTCGATAAGTTCCACGCGTTCATCGTAGATCACAACGGCATGGTGAAAAGCGCTGCGAGCCCAACCGGCTACGCGATCGGTGCGGAAGCCTCAGAGAACCCTTATGACCTCTCGATTGGCTTCACGACACCAGGTGGTCCGAACCTTACGCTTCAACAAGCTCAGACTCAGTGATGAAAGCGCTCGCGAAAGTTGTTCTTAGCTTAACGGTTGCGTGCTCAGCGTTGTCGGCAACGACAGCAATGGCCGCACCTATTTGCGCGGACACTTTCTCGGGCAAGACTCTTCCACGCCTGACGCTTCTTCAGCCGCTCGAGGATCTCAAAGACATTTTGAGCCAAGTGCGAGCATCTCGCTTCAAGCCCGCCAACTATGGCGAGGCGCTGAACCTTTACCGCACAACCGAAGTGTCTCAGTGGAAAAAGCCCGCAAACCGCGAGGCACGCCTTGCCCTTCTGCAAGTCTTTAGCGAGCGATCTGGCTCTGACCCATTAGCGATCGAACACACCGTCAAACGATTTGCCAACAACCCGTCTGAATTACGTCGCTTGGCAAACACCGTCGGCAAATTGGATCCGCAGAAAGGTTTCTCGAGTCTTCAAATCGAATCGATATTCTTGAAAGCTTACGGCTATCGATTTGTTTCACCACTTGGCTCGGCGAAAATGAAAGAGCTTGGCGTTCAAGGCGTTGAGCGTGAACTCTTACGTCAATGGGTCGATCGCGAGTTGGGCACGAAGTCGCTTGCCAATGCAGCTGGCGCGATGGGCCTTTTGCGGGAGCCTAACGCGAAAGAGATGTTTATCGAATGGTATCGCGATCGCTCGCGCGTAACGGACTTTTTGGCTAAGGGCATCGTCAACGTGATGTCGTTTTACTCGCGCGGGCTCATTTCACCAGCTCAGTTCTCTGCGCTCGGTCGCCAGAAAATGACCGAAGACATTCGCTTAGCTCTCGAAGCTGGCGGATTCGACGCCACCTACCCGATCTTGAAAAAGAACTTTGGCCAGTTAGCCTCATTTGATCGCCGATTTTTCTTATCGAAACGCTACTTCCGAACAGCAGCAATGGCGGCGATCCTGATTTATTTTTACCCGGGCATGGTGCAAACCGTGATGGGTCCAAACTACGACGCAAGCACCAAAGGCTACGTGCAGCTGACAGAAGATTTGGGCGTCTACACCGCTCAAGTGGCTGAGCGTTTTTATGAAATCAAAATCAAAGGCTCTGGCGGTGGCACTACAAAAGTGACCGTTAAGCCCGTGCTCGACCCGAAAGACTCACTTCAGTTAAATGATGGAATGGGCCCTTCGAGCGATCCGGATCCAGTGCCTATCAGCCGAAGCGGCCGCGATGTTCGCGGCGCACAAGCATCAGCGACACAAAAAGCGATCACGGAAACAGAAAGCTTCAACCGCCAAATGGACGAAGCCATTGCAATCGTACGTGGGACACCTGAGACCAACGCATCAGCCGGCCAGACTCAAGCAGGCGCTGCTCAGGGCCAGCACTCGCAGTCGAAATCTGCTGACGACTACGAGGCGTATTCAAACTCGCTCGACAACGTCGACTTCAGCGAGTTCGCACCTAAAGATTCTTAGCCGCCTCAAGCGGTCCATTTCATCGAAAGCTTTCTTTTCTTTTTGACGCAGTCGAGCAAGTAACGATCGATGAGCTTCTGATAAGGTATTTCCGTTTCGATTGAGAGTGCCTTGAAGTAGTCGATGACTTCGCGACTCAAGTTAATCCCAACCGCTTTCTTAGCCGCACGCGGATACGGGTTCGGAATCTCCTTTAGCTTCTTCAGATTATGGCTTCTCTTCATAATCTCGTTTCTCTCGCTTCGTCGCGGCCCTAGCCGATATCAATCTGATTGAACGGTCATTGTCGCGATAGCAGTGAACGACTACCAAGAGTCTCCGTAACGAATCGCGACCCACGAGAATGAAACGCTCCTCATCCCATTCAAAATCGATTATAACGTCGATCCAATCTAGATTCTATCTATATGACGAGAAGGTGCCTCTAATTAGTCCAACTTGCGTCAGTCGAGCAAATCGATTACTCGCGCCAGTTTTCGAGGCGGCGGTGTGTGTCGACGCAGAGCTTTTGGGCGAGGTCGATGTCTTTACGGTCGAGGGTTTGTGAGCCGCGGAGGTCGGCAGCTGTGCGGGCGACTTTTAGGACTGCGGCTCTTCTGCGGCGTGAGCGGATGCCGGAGTTTTGAAGATAGGCGCGAAGGAAATCGTCGAGAGAGTCTTCAATGACTTCGGGCATGAGCCGAGAGTTCGGAAC
>CAJYOV010000337.1 GCA_913776405.1 Pseudobdellovibrionaceae bacterium | reverse complement strand
AGCCGGCACCGCGGAGCTTCTTCTAGACTCGACGGGTGCTTTGCCGTCGCCGACCTATTTCCGAGAAGTCATTCGCAAACCGTCGGAACAAGTGCACATCTTGATGGGCTATCCATCGATCGATTTTAAAGATCAACATCGGATCGAAGCGATTGTCGTAAACGCTCTCTTGGGGGGCGGCATGACCTCTCGCCTGTACCAATCGGTACGTGAAGAGAAAGGGCTCGTGTACTCCATCTTCTCGCAGCTGACGACGTTTGCTGATGTTGGGCTCGAGACGATCTACGCCGGCACCGAAGCCAAGCATGCACCGACAGTTGTCGAGCTGATGCTGAAAGAACTCCGGAAGCTCAAAAAGTCGGGTATCAAAAAAGCGGATCTCGATCTCTTCAAAACCCAAGTGAAGGGTTCGATCTTGCTGGGCGCCGATGACATCGAGAACCGAATGAACTCGCTTGCGGTTAACGAGATGATGTTTGGTCGGTACCGCGGTGTGGACGAAGTCGTTCGCGATATCGAAGCCGTAACGCTCGATTCCGTGCACGAATTTATCGAAACGAAGTTCTTGCCCGCAGAGCCGAGCATGCTTTTAATGGGCGCGCTCCCAGAGGCACCGACGGAAAAGTGGTTGGCTGGTCTCTAGATCGAAAACTTAATTTGTAAATTAGCTGAGGATCCTGCGATGCAAAAGCACCCGGTTCAACCTTTGAAAATCAAGCGTCTCGAAAATTTCAAGGGCGAGTTGCCTGCCTATCAGTCGGAATTAGCGAGCGGCTTCGACGTTCGCGCTCAACTCGCGGAGCCCATGGTTTTGAAAAGAGGCGCTCGCGCGCTGATTCCGACAGGTCTCAGCTTTGAGATTCCAGCAGGCTTTGAAATTCAAGCGCGTCCGCGCTCGGGCCTTGCCGCAAAACATGGAATCTCTCTTGTAAACACGCCGGGCACGATCGACGCCGATTACCGCGGCGAAGTGAAGATTATCCTCATCAATCTCGGCGACGAAGACTTTCCGATCAAAGATCAAGACCGAATCGCGCAGCTCGTGTTGTGCCCGATTGTGCAGGCGCAATTTGAAATCGTAGACGATCTCTCGAATTCAAAACGCGGAGCCGGTGGTTTTGGCTCAACCGGCGTTTAAGTCGGTTAGGCCTCGATGACTTCATCTCGCGCGATGAACATCTCATTTGAGAACGTAGAAGTGCGGGTCGGTGAGCGCAACGAGTCGCTGTTCTCCTTGAAGTCTTTCGAGATTCCATCGGGTTCGCGACTCTTAATCCGCGGCCCGAGTGGTGCAGGCAAAACGACTTTCTTACATCTGATCGCGGGGCTACTCGAGCCCGCTCGTGGTGCCGTTTACGTTGATGAAAAAGACATCAACCAACTTTCGGAAGACCGGCTGGCGCAGTACCGTCGAGATCACGTCGCTCTCGTTTTTCAAAAACTAAATCTCTTGAATCACTTAACGGCGACCGAAAACGTGAGGCTTGCGAAAAACGTGAGTGCCGAGTCGGCCGATCACGTTCTTTCTCAAGTTGGCTTGAGCGCGAAGGCGTCTGAATTCGTCTCGAAACTCAGCCTTGGTGAGCAACAGCGCGTAGCCGTCGCACGTGTGCTTGCAAGCTCTGCGCAAATCATTCTGGCAGACGAGCCAACTTCAAGCCTCGATGACAAAAACGCGAGCGACGTGATGAAGCTTTTGATCACCGCGAGCGAAGGTAAAACGCTAATCGTTGTCAGTCATGATCAACGAATCGAATCGTTCTTCTCAGAGATCCGGAACTTCAAGGAGCTAACGCAATGAAGGCGTTTCGGCTCGCCACTCTCAGCTTTAGTCGGCATCGTTTCTCGACATTTATCACGGTGCTTGCGATTGCGTTGTCGGTCGCAGCAAGCGGCATTCTCTACCGCGTTTATAAAACCTCTGAAGCCCGCTTTGACTCTCTCGCTACAGGCTCTGATGCTCTAATTGGTGCCAAGGCCGGCGGCATTGAAATGGTCTTAAATGCGCTGGGTGGGGAGGGCGAGTACCCAGCCTTCTTCCCGTACACGCTTTTCCAAACGCTACAGGCTCAAACAGTGCTGACATTTCCAACAGAGGGCCGGGTAGCGCCGGCAAAGTTAAAATCGGCAACACCGCTCTTAATCTTCGCGATCTATGAAAACGCCCGAGTGATCGGCACCGACGAAACGTTTCTGCAATCACGCTCTCAGCGCGCGTCTTACGCACTTGAGTCGGGGACTTGGGCGAAAAGTGCAGGCGAGGTTACACTCGGGTCTGAGATCGCGGCATTAAAAGGGCTTAAAGTCGGCGATACGATCAGCGTCGCGCCCTGGGTCGGTGGCGAACCTATTCGCGTTGAGCATCCGCTTAAAGTGTCAGGGGTTTTAGCGCGCACGAAAACACAATGGGACCGAACCCTGTTCTCATCGATTACTGAAGCACATTCGGTCCTTGAGCGCTACGAGCCGCTCTTTCGCGCTCGATCAATTTGGGGTGCGAAGGTTTTGAACTTCGCACTCATCAACGTTGAGCCAGAAAATTTTGAGTCGCTCCAATCACTTATCAACCAGCGAAGTGTTGCGCAGATCGTTCGTGTTCAAGATGTGTCAAAGCAGCTGCGCGATCTCGGCGGGGTCGGCGCGGATCTTGGCCTTCTCGTTACGAGCTTTGTCTTGATTCTTGGGGCGCTCGCAGTCGTCTCGACTCTCGCGACACGATTTGAAGGCATGTCAGCTCAGATTGCGGTCTTGAGGGCAATCGGTTACCGAAAGCGCGAACTGGTTCAGTGGCTTCTCTGGGAAGGCCTCTTCTTAGCTTCAAGCGGGATTCTCGCCGGCGCTTGCCTCGATGGTCTTCTGTTTCCGCATTTTTTAAAACTCGTGGGGCAAACGATCGGTGCCGGTATCAACGCGGACATCGGTCTCTTAGAAAGTGCACCTATCTGGATCGCGGCTACCTGCGCAACTCTTCTGGCGGTCTTGATCCCAGCCGTCCGAATCACAAGACAAAAAGTGCACGACGCTCTTCGTGGATTTTAAGTTTCGAGGCGCGTCTCAAGCGGTTCGCTGATTTCATCAAGCGTCAAAGAGAAACCTGGTACGAAGTGAGTGACGAAGTAGTCGACTTCTTTTCTGTCGCGCAGAGTGCTCACTTTCTCGTGAATTGTCTTATGAGCGCGAAGAAACTCTTTGTTGCCTGCCGCTAATTCTTCGAGGCACTTCATGTAGGCGCAGAGGGTGTCGGCCGCTTTAACCAACGCTTGAACCTCAGTTTCATTCGGGTCGAGCAGCTGGTTGTAGTCACTCTTCAACTCGCTCGGAAGAAGCTTCAGCAGCTGAGCGACGGAATGCGCTTCGATTTCTTGGTAAGCCTGTCGGATATCTTCGTTGTAGTACTTCACTGGGGTCGGAAGATCGCCTGTCAAAACTTCGGTTGCATCGTGAAAGAGCGCGCATGTCGCGACACGATCAGGGCTCGTGACGCCGCCAAAGAATTTATTCTGAATCAAGCAAAGCGCGTGGGCGACCATCGCAACTTGAAGGCTGTGCTCTTGCACGTTTTCACGTTGCGTACAGCGCATCAGGCTCCATCGATCGATCAGCTTCATCCGCGAAAGGTAGGCAAAGAAGTGTGAGGGTGCCGTGTTCGCCACAATCAGCCCGCGAAGCTGATGTGAAACGTTGACAGCAGAAGCGGGCTGTTTAAGCCGATCGTACCTTCAAC
>CAJYOV010000336.1 GCA_913776405.1 Pseudobdellovibrionaceae bacterium | reverse complement strand
CTTGCGAAAGCAGGGAAGTCGTATGAGCAGATTCTCAGTCACTACTATCCGAAAGCGTCTTTAGTGAAAGTCTCGGGTGAGCTCGATTCAAGTCCAGAGGTGACGGCTGAACTCGCTTCTGCAGCTGGGCCGTTTGCGCCTGGATCGGAAATCAGACCGGAACTTAGATCGCCAAGAAGACTTTGATAACGAAGAACATAACCGAGCTCACAACTACGATACCGCCGATATTCATATTCAACCCCTCCCGTGGGCACGACGTTTAGACGTCGTCTTTGTCTGAGACTTAAAAATGAAATCGGTTGAAGTCCTTGAAGGCTAAAGCCCTCGCACGCGATTTCATTCAAAAATCCGCGAAACATCAGACTGTTTCGCATGTCGTAACTTTCGACACTCGTCATCCGAGCTTGAGCCGAAAGCGTCACCTTCAAATATAGGGGCAGTGTCTCACACTGAGACCCATCTTTAAAAGTCTAATCTTAGCGGGCAGTTAGAATCGTTTGGCACAGCCGAAGCCACTCGGCACGGACCTCGCACTAAGGAAAGGCAGAAGGTCGAAAGGTGGATGATATGAAGACACTCACGGTTACAACGAAAGCTCTCCTCGCAGCGGCGGTTCTCATGGCTGTTGGTTGCGCTAAAGAGACGGCCTCGAACCCTGCGGCTTCGTCAGCAGCAACGACTTGCGGTCAGACATACTGTGAAACACCAGTAACGACGACGACACCTACAGGCACGGGCACTGATCCAGGGACGACAGGTTATAAGTCAGGATCGACAGCATCGGTGAGTCTCAATTCGGGACAACTCGCTCGCTTGTTCTACAACTCGCGACCGTCGAATCCTAAGAATGTACGCATGAACGTCGATCTGTCGAACGCACGTTACTCGATCATCATCAGCTACATCGAAAACGGTCGCATGTATGAGGCGGCATTCGGAACGCAGCACCCGAAGAACGCTTCGGTGAGCAACAAAATGTATAACGGTTGGGTTTCAGAGAACGGTCAGCAGGTTTGGAAGGGTTTCTTCCAAGATGAATTCGGCGCGATCGTCTTAATAGTAGACAAATACTTGAGCCAAGGTGACGGCCAGGCGGCGACGATCCTCGGTGGTTCGATCTGGTTCCAGAACTTTAACGACTACCAGTACGGCAACCCTGTTCAGGGCCCACTTAAGATGTGCTGGGAAATCACGATGGGGCCTTACGATTGCCGTAGCTTCCTCGTAAACGGTACGGACGCGAGTGCACGAGTGGTGATGACGTCATCGTCTACACCTTCGACACGTGGCCAACATAAAACCATCTCGTACGAACAACTCGGGTCATTCTCGGGTCTCTCAAGAGCAGATTCTGGCTTCTAAGCGAATTGGTTAGAGTTCGCGAAGACCCTAGGTGGCACGACTGTTGAACTACCTAGGAAGCAAGAAGGTTACTGAAGGTAGAAGGTAGAAGGTTAAGAAGGTTAACAAGGTTAAAGAAGAAGGAGAAACAGGTTATGAAAACGATCACTCTCACTCAGGTTACAGCGGCTCTTAAGTACTCACTCACAGCACTCGTAGCGACAATCGCTTTGGTCGGTTGCGGTAAGAGCAGCACGAATAACGTGAACCCCTACAACAACGGGTTCATCGCTCCAGGCATCTGCACGCAAGGTTGTATCAACGGCGGATCAGTGAACGTTTCAGCGTTCGGTCAAAACCGTTACTCAGGTGTTCAGATTCAAGTTCAGTTCTTCGGTCAAGGTTCACAGAACTACGGTTCGTCGAACGGTGCTTACTACGGTCCGGTTGCAGTTCAGGGCCAAGTTATGGTTCAGAGCGATCTGTACTCGGTTTGCGGTGTCTACCGCGGTCAAGCGCTTCAGATCACAACGATCCAACAAGGTCAGTGGTCAGGCACTTCGATCTTCGAGAACATCCATGTTCAGTTGAGCAACGGTATGACCGGCACGATGTCAGGTTGGACATCGACTTCAGCGACTTCGGGTAACATGTACGGCCTGAACGCGACGATCCGCCCGATGCAGAATCCAAACTGCGAAATCGTAGTTGCTCCCTAATCTCACTTAACCCAAATCAAGAAGAGCGTCTCGCGACGTAAGCTGAAAGGCTTAAAAGAGTTCGCGAGACCGATTGACCCTCAACAGTGTCCCTCAAAAAAAGAAGAGGCCTTGGTTTGCTCTGGCAACTCAG
>CAJYOV010000335.1 GCA_913776405.1 Pseudobdellovibrionaceae bacterium | reverse complement strand
CGAGCGATTTGATCTTGAACGAATGACCCGCTTGCAGAAGTTCGTGCGCAAGCATCGCGCCCATCCCGTTAACAACCCGGTGCTCTTCAACAGTGACGATCTTGTTCGCAGTTTTAGCGAGCGCACCCGTGACCGTCTTCAGATCAGGATGATTCACAGCCGAAGCGTGAATCACAACCGAGCCGACTTTCTTTTCGCGAAGTGCATCCGACGCTTTCAACGCTTCAGGAACCAGCGAACCTTGCGCCACGATCGTCACCGACGAATCGAAGTCGCCTGTGTTGTCGATCAACACTTGGTCTTCACCGAGTTTGTAAGCTCGGCCTTCCGGAGTTAAACGGCGCGGGAAATTTTCACGACCCAAGAAGAACAAACGTGTCGGCGGCGTTTTGCCGGCCGCGCGTTCGTTTGCAAAAGTCTCAACAGCTTCGGAGACCAACGCTTCCGCTTCACTGCTCGACGAGAGTGAATAACATTCGACGTGCGGGATGGAAGCGACTTGCGCAAAGAAGCTGAGTGCTTGGTGAGATGCGCCGTCAGCTGCATCTTGAAAGCCTGTATGCGAGAAGATGCCGATCACAGGACCGTGCGAAAGATTCGCCATCTTGATTGGCAAAGCACCTTTTGTGACACCAAACTGCGCGAACGTGTCGACGATGGGGATGTAACCCATGACCGAAAGCCCTGCGGCCGTCGAGATCATGTTCGACTCAGCAACACCGACATCAATCACTGAATCCGGGAATGCTTTATGGAAATCCGCAAGGCCCGTCGAGCCTTGAAGATCGGCCGTGACGGAGACGACCGGAAGACCTTTTTTACGTGTGTTGATGAGCGCCGCTGCAACACCTATCTGAATCTTCTCATTCGGAGTCGCCTTTAAGAGCGCTTGGCCCGGAGGCAAATCTGTTGGCGCCTCTTTCTTCGGTGCTGACGCTTTCTTCGCTTCGTAGTCGACAAGTTCCTTCGCCCACGCATCGAATTCAGGCGGCACCGATTTACCTTCGTAAATCTCTTGAAGGAAGGCAGCCATCTCTTCTGCTTTTTTTAGAGGGAATCCGTGGGCACCTGTTCCAGATGCTTCGGCTTTTTTGTTACCTTTCCCTTTAATTGTGCGTGCGTGGATGGCAACCGGTTGTGTCGGATCTAGAGTGACTTGCTGAATCGCTTCTTCGAGTGTTGAGACAGCTGCTTGAAGTTGATGACCATCTTCAAGGCGCATGACTTTCCAGCCGAGCTTTTCGAGCGATTGGAACGTCGGCTCCATCGAGAACGAATCTGTTTCGATGCGACCAGAGAGTTTTGTTTTGTTATCACTGATGATCAAAACAAATGGCGCAACCTTGCCGCGCTTAGCGAGACCCGGAATTGCTGCGAGCGATTCTTTCGCTTCGCCTTCCATCGCGGCACCGTCGGAAAGTGCGCAGATCGTGACACGCTTTTTACCAGAGAGCGCGTCGGCGACTGCAAGGCCCTGTGCTTGTGGAAGACCTGAGCCCAAAGGCCCGTTCGAGATCATGACACCTTCTGGGAACAAGTGGGCTTCACCGTGCCCTGTGAGATTTGATTCGATCGAACGAAACCCTTTAAGCGCTTGAAGAGTCAAATCGGCGAAACCGTAGTTTGCTTTCAATGCGTAGAGACCGTTCTCCGTGTGACCAGCGTCATTCACGAAATTGAAAGACTCAAACCACTGCGTTTTGTTTTTACCAGAGATGTGAAACATGAGGCCGTGAGCCGCAGACATCAGCTCAGCGAAAGCCGACGGGCCACCGAAGTGGCTTGCGGCGCCGCCGTGAAGTGCATTCATGTCCATGAGCGCGACCATCGCGCGAGTCGCCCTTGGATCAGCAACGGTGATCTGCTCGCCTGAGTTCAATTGAGCCGTGACACCATATTGGAGTTTGCCCGACGGGTTCTTCGCGAGGCGAGATTTGATCACAAGCGGCGTGAGAGTCGAAGAGGGAGTGCTCATGGAACATCCTTTGATGAGGCTTGAGGTGACCTTGATTTTTTGCCCCGCCAAACTGCTTGCGTCAATAGATTCTCCCCGGTTGTTCGGCTTCACGCAGAGGCGTAGAACTAGAGCTGGAGCGCGATTCGTTTCAGGCTTTCTGCCTCGAGCTCAATGCGCATTTAAGAAGGAACTCTTCGCATGGATCCTCAAGCTTTACGCACCCTCCCGAAGGTCGAACTTCACCGGCACCTTGAGTGTTCGATTCGTCCGTCGACGTTACGCGAACTCTTGAAACTCGCTGGTTTCGATGTCCCGGCGGATCCAAAAGCATTCTCCAATCTTTATCTCGTGACGGAACCCATGGACGATCTCGAATCTGTCTTGAGAAAATTTCTCGCGACTCAAAAGGTTCTCTCAACCGAAAAGATCCTCGAGCGAATCGCGTATGAAGCTGTCGAAGACGCTTTCAACGAAGGCATTCGCATTCTGGAACTTCGATACGCGCCGACGTTTGTTCAACAAGGTCACGAAAACTTGAGCTTCGATCAGATCCACCAAGCGTTCTGTCGTGGCCTCGATCGCGCACGAAAACAATTTCCCGTTGCTGTCGGGCTCATCGCAATCATCCAGCGAATACTCCCCGTCTCGGAAGGAAAACGTGTTACCGACTTCGTTATCGCAAATCGTGACACGTTCATCGGTATCGACCTTGCTGACAACGAAGTCGGCTTCGACTCAAAACCCTTTGCTCCACTTTTTGAGAAGGCGCGCGCCGCTGGCGTTCACGTAACGATCCACTCAGGTGAAGCCGACGTGCCCGGATCGTCAAACTTTGTCCGCGATGCAATCGAGATTTTAGGCGCTGAACGGATCGGCCACGGTGTACAAATCTACCAGTCTCCAGAGATGATCGACTTCGTAAAATCGAAGCGCGTGCCTCTCGAACTTTGCCCGACCAGCAACTGGCTCACGCACGCAGTGAAGTCGCTTTCTCAGCACCCGATTCGACAGCTCATGGAAGCCGGAGTCGACGTAACCCTCAACTCTGATGACCCCGGCGTTTTCGGTATCGACCTTACGAACGAATACCAGGTCCTTCAAAGCCACCTAAATTTCACCGAACGTGAATTCAAGAAACTGAACGACACCGCCGCCCGCGTCTCTTTCATCCCTCTCAAAGACCGCCAAGCCGTCTGGCCCGGACTTTAGAACGGAAGGTGCCAGGCTCCTTTTTGAAGACCGGCGCGTCATCACACCTTCGGCTGGAGCGATCAACAACCGTGGTTGTTTACTGGCGCATCCATTATCCTTTGGGAGGTTTCTATTCTCGAAGGAGTTGCGGCGCATGGGCTTGATCATCGTTCTTGTAGTGATTGCGGTTCTCGTTTTCTGGGTGATCGGAATCTACAATGGACTTGTTGGCCTTCGTAACGCGGTTAAAAACGCGTTCTCGCAAATCGATGTGCAGTTGAAACGTCGTTACGACTTGATTCCAAATCTTGTCGAAACAGCGAAAGGCTACATGAAACACGAGCGCGAGACCCTCGACGCGGTCATCACGGCTCGCAATCAGGCAGTTGCGGCGCAAAAAGCTGTGGGTGCGAATCCAGCGGATGGCGAAGCAATGAAAAAACTTTTGAGCGCAGAAGGTTCTGTCGGTGCGTCGCTCGGTCGTTTAAGCGTCGTGATGGAAGCTTACCCTGACTTGAAAGCAAACCAGAACATGTCACAACTCATGGAAGAGCTCACGTCGACTGAGAATAAAATCTCGTTTGCGCGGCAAGCTTATAACGACACCGTCATGAGCTATAATAACAAACGCGAGATGTTTCCAGGTTCCGTCATCGCTGGAACATTCAACTTCGCGCCCGCAACGGCATACGAAATCGAAAATCCGACAGAACGCGAAAACGTAAAAGTTAGCTTCTAAGTTTCGAACGGAGTCAGTCTCGTGGCAAATTTCTTTGAGCAGCAAGCTCAGGCGCGCTCGGTCACTACGCGTCTGATCTTCCTCTATGTTTTAGCGGTCTGCTGTATCTGCTTGAGCATTGGCTTTGCGATCAATTTCTTTTTTCGCGTCGAAGAACTCTCCACGAAAGGGAGCTATCTCGGCGAAATCATCGGTATCACGATCACACTGATGATTATCGCGATCGGAACACTTGTGCGGATGTATCAACTTGGCGGAAGTGGCGTCGAAGTTGCGACACTCCTTGGCGGCACGGCTGTCGACCCTGGAACAAAAGATCCGCTTGAGCGCAGGCTCTTAAATGTCGTTGAAGAGATGGCGATCGCAAGCGGCATTCCTGTTCCAAGAGTCTTCGTCCTCAAAAACGAAGATGGAATTAACGCCTTCGCGGCAGGAATGAAGCCTGGCGAGGCCGTGGTCGGTGTCACGCAAGGCACGCTTGAACAACTGACTCGCGATGAACTTCAAGGCGTCGTTGCTCACGAGTTCTCTCATATCTTTAACGGCGACATGCGACTGAATCTCAGACTTATGGGCGTACTCGGCGGCATCCTCGCACTCACGACCGTCGGCCGAATTCTTCTAGATTCGAGTCCAAGACGCTCAAGTAGCGACCGAAAAAAAGACGACCGCAGCCTCTTTTTTCTCGGCCTTATTTTCTTCGTTGTCGGCTACATCGGTGTTTTCTTCGCCCGCTTGATCAAAGCTGCGGTCTCACGCAAACGAGAAT